>JAZOMP010000133.1:0-14875 GCA_045654045.1 Acutalibacteraceae bacterium | reverse complement strand
CTGTCAAAGCTCTTATACTTTGCATCATCGCCCTTAAAGCCGCCCGTTGCGTCGTGGCGCATACGCTTTGCGCCGAGTGCCTCGGTAACGTCAACCTGACCGTAAAGGCGATTGACCTCTTCGTCAAGGTCTTTTTTAAGGAAATCCGCACCGATTGTGTAGGCGGAAATTTCCATTCCGTGCTTTTCTGCCTCAGCACGGTGCACCTTTGCGTATTCAAGGTCGGTCATTCCGTCTTCGGGCATAAGGTCGATATATTCAACGGCGTCAAAACCCATATCCTTTGCAATTGCTATAAGGTCACGCTGGGTATAGGTGCCGTTGTTGAGAAGCTTCTGGAAGCTGTATGAGCTTACTGAAAATTTCATTATCTTATAAGTCCTTCCAGGAAATTAACAGCCTTGCGGATATCAACCTCGGGCTGGTCGCCAACCTCACGCTCAATTGTAAGGAAGCCGCGGTAGCCGATATCATCAAGAGCCTTGAGGTATTCGTTCCAGTTTACGCTGCCCTCGCCAAGGGGAACTTCGTCAAAGGAATCGCCGGTAACGATAACGTCAACGGGTCTCTTCTTAAGACCGTAAACAACCTCGGGGTCTTCAAAGAAATTCTGAACGCCGTCCTTTGCGTGGGTGTGAACAATGTACTTCTGCAGGTTGTAAACAGCCTTTGCAGGGTCGTCACCTGTAACCATAACAAGGTTTGCGGGGTCAAGGTTTACGCCGACACCCGTTGAGCCGAGTGTATCAAGGAACATCTTGAGCACGGCAGAGGTTTCGGGACCGGTTTCAATTGCGAAATGTGCGCCGATATCGTCTGCATAGCGTGAAAGCTCGAAGCAAGCCTCCTGCATAATCTTGAAGCGGTCGTGGTTGGGGTCGTCCGGAACAACACCGATATGTGTTGTAACAATATCTGTGCCCAGCTCCTTTGCAAGGTCAAGAATTCTCTTGGACTTTTCGATTTTTTCGGGGTTTCTGTCTGCAAAGCAGAATCCGCCGCCGCCAAGGTCGCCGCAGAGAGCGGAAATTTTAAGGCCGTTGTCGGCTACAAGGTTTCTGAAATCAGCTCTTGCAGCAGCATTGAGGTTTTCGGGAGCCATTTCGCCCCTTGTTGAATAAACCTGAATACCCTGTGCGCCTACTTCGGCTGCCTTCTTGACTGCATCCTTGATCGGAAGTCTGAAGGAGTCAACAATAACGCCGATTGAAAAATTGTACATAATAAGCACCTCTTTATGTAAATTTATATTTTCATTTTATTTCTTGCCCTTGCGCTGTACCTTTGTTTTGTTGCCCTTTTCGTCAACAATATATGTTACGTCGAGCTGAGAGGTAAGGCTGAGTTTAAAGGAGTCGATATACTCGCGGCGGAGAATTGCTCTCTCCTCCAGCTCCTCGGGTGTCAGCTCACGCTCCTTTGCAAGGTGTGCAAGCTCATTAATTCTGTCAATCTTTTTCTGTTCCATAGATTTTCTCCGTAATTACTTTATATATGGATTGTAGCATAAATAATAGAAATTGCAAGCGTAATTTATCACTCAACCCCACGATAATACAGCCCACGGGTGAATTCGCCGTCGGGCTCTTTTTTATTTTCATAAGCGGAAATTATTTTTTCGCATTCCTCGGGGGCTTCGGTTGTGAAGTACAGCAGGTAAAACGCCGCAAAGGCGGTTTCACGCTCTCTGTCCGCCATATAAACCGGGCGGGAGTTAAGCACCTGCGAACAGCCCTCGCCGCAGATAACGGGGAAGCTGATGCCCATTCTGTCGGTCAGCACACTTTTGCCGCCGCAGTCGGCGCAGCTTTTACCGTTTTTAACGGGACAGTTGCGTGTAACCATAAGCGGCAGCCTGCCGTAGGTAATCAGTCCGAGTCTGTCGCCGCCGAGAGCAGAAGCCTGCGTAAGCGTCATTTCGGGCGAAAGCAGAATTTCGTGCGCACCGAGGTTACGGTATTCCAGTACGCTCTGATAATTGAACACGTTGCTTCCGTAGCCCATCATAAAGGGGAGACCTGCACGCTTTGCAATATTCACCGCGTCAAGCGTTGCACAGCAGACTTTTTTCAGTCCCTTTTCTTTTAACACGGTCAATTTCTCAAAAATCTCCTCATCTTTGCCGAAAAATACTCTCGGTAAACAAGCAATTGTCTTTTCAGGATAAATTTCGAGCGTTTTTGCGGAAATTCTGAGCGGAACAAGAATTTTTTCCACATTTTCCCCAGCGTTTTTCACCTGTTCAAGAGTTGAGAAATATGCAAAAACCCTATGGTTATTCACCTTTTTCACAGAGTTTTCCACATTTTCATAATGGAAAGAGTGTATGTAAGGCTCTTTTAACTTTTTGTAGAGTTCGTCCAAAGCATTTCTGCGAAGGGCATTTATCGAGGAAAGAGGCAGACTTATATTATCGTCAATATCAATCTCAATTTCCTCGGCAAAGAACTGTGTGCCGCCGCATTTTTCGAGTTGCTGACGGATTTTTTCTTCGCTTAAAGGTACGTTTTTTGCCGGCTCTGCAGTTATATCACCCTCAACGAATACGCTTTTTCCGTTTGCCTTTGCAGAAAGTGAAGCTGTTTCACCCTCGTAAGCGCAGAACATAAAGCTCACGCCGACAAGTGGTGTTTCCTTTTCGTAAAGGTGAGCAAGCTCCTTGAGCGCAGGCTTTGCGGAAAGTACGTCGTCCTTGCTTCGTATTCCGAACATATCTCTGCCAAGCTCATTTGTCAGATAGCCGTGAGTAAAGCCCGAGCGTGAGAAAACACCCTTCAGGTGGTTTTTCAGTTCAAGGTCTTCTTTTCCTTCAAGTGCATTCTTACAGGCGGTTACCGCCGCCGCAACGTATTCGGGGCGCTTCATTCTGCCCTCAATCTTAAAGGACTTAACGCCTATTTCCTTTAATTTTTCAAGGTAGTCAACTGCAGACAAATCTTTAAGACTTAAATCGTTGCCCGTACCGTTTTCAGCCGCAAAGGGCAGACGGCAGGGCTGGGCGCAAAGACCGCGGTTTGCGCTTCGTGAGCCGAGCATTGCGCTCATAAGGCACTGACCCGAAACGCACATACAAAGTGCGCCGTGAACGAACACCTCAATTTCAATAGGTGAGTTCTTTGTTATATATTCAATTTCGTCGAGAGAAAGCTCTCTTGAAAGCACCGCACGGGTAAAGCCGATTTCGCTCAGCTCCCTTACACCGGAAAGTGTGTGTACGCTCATTTGCGTAGAAGCGTGCAAAGGTATGGTGGGCGCACATTTTTTTGCAAGACGAGCAACACCCATATCCTGAACGATAAGAGCGTCAATTCCCGCTTCACACGCTTCGCGCAGGGCAAGCTGAACGTCGCTTTTCAACTCCTTGTCCGTTGCAAGCGTGTTGAGGGTAAGATAAACTTTTACGTTTCTTGCGTGACAGTATTCAACCGCCTCTTTCAGCTCCTGCGCAGAAAAATTGCCCGCATTACGGCGGGCATTGAGGGACTTGCCGCCGAGGTAAACAGCGTTTGCGCCACAGCGCACAGCCGCCTCGACAGCCTCATATGTTCCTGCAGGAGCTAAAATCTCAACCGAGTTTAGCCTGAGCATTCTGGAGCTCCCTTGTAAGTCTTTCTACTTCTCTCTTTGCAATTTCAGCGTCCATCTTGGAGCGGGCTGAATCCTCGAGATACTCCTTGATCTGGCTGCGGAGATTGTCTGCGCTGATTTCAGCCTTCTTGTACATATCCGCATACTCAAGAGCGGCAAGAATTGCAGCCTGAGTAACGGAAAGACGGCTGTTTTCACGCAGGGTCTTGCTAAGGCTTGCGTCGAGCTCGTCGCCGAGTGCCATAACGTACTTGGGATCGTCCTCTGTGGTGATAGAATAATCCGTACCGCAGATATTAAGTCTGACTCTGTTCTTTTCCATAATTAAAGCGCCACCTTATTGTTAAAGTTATATTTATACATAGACATTATACATTATAATTTCGAGATTATCAAGCCCAATAAAAAGATAATAGGCCAATGTGCAATATAAATTATCAAAGTTTTTCTGCCGACTGCGGCAAGAGGCCTGCATCTGAGCCTGTAAAAGCCCTCGGGAAGGTCTCCGTTAAACACATAGCGTCCCATAAAGGTGCCGGATAAAAACATAAACAAAAACGGAATAAGCGGAAAATAATCTGCCGAGTAAAAGCCTGCGGGAGCAAAACCGAGCGTTGCCGTAAAGCTGTTAGCATAAAGTGTCTGCGGCAAGTCGAAGCCGAAAATATTGCCTGAGGGCACAGAGTACAGCGCAAAAAACAGCACCATACACACCGCAACACCCACCGTAGCAGGAATTTTTGAAAGCGGCTTTCTTATAAGGGCAAAAACAAGCATAGAAACGCTCAGCAGGTGAAGTATGCCGAATATTATCTGTGCGCCGTCAATGCCGAATTTCGGCAGAATAACCGCCGTAACGAGTGTAAAGCCCATCGCAATTGCAAAAAGCCTTATTCCGCGGATAAAATTGCTGTGCGAAAGGTTGCAGGATATACCCGAAATAAGAATAAACAGGCAGGCAAAGGGTGGCTGGAGCGGCTCGAAGAATTTCTGCGCCGCCGACATAAATTCCATTTCAAAGAAACTGCCGAGCATATAAAAAGCGTGGTAGAACACCATCAGAATAATTGCCAGCCCTCTTATTTCATCAAGCAGATATATTCTTTTTTTTGCTCCTGCCAAATTAACACCTCTTAATTGTTTACTTTTGCAAGCTCTTTAGCACGTTCACGGCGCTGCTTAAGCTCGTATTCAATGCGCATTCTTTCTTCCTTGTTGTCCTTTACAAAGCTGATAACGATAAGGTAGAGCAATGCGCCGATAGCCGGACCGAGAGCATACATCGGCCACTGCATCTTCATAAAGGTTGCGTTCTGTGCCGTACGGGGCTTGTTGCTGTCGTAGCGCAGAAGCTTTAAGATAATACCTTCCATAAGGCTTGTTGTACCCGTATTTATTTTAGAAACAAAGTTCTGCATTGAGAACGAAATACCTTCAATTCTCACACCGGTTCTGTATTCAACGTCGTCAATCGAATCGCTGATGAGCGTACGGTGTGCAAAATCCTTGTTGCTTGTAAAGAGCTGGAACACGTTGAACAGTAATGCACAGATAATAACCTGAGCAGGGGACTTGAAGCCGACAAAGAAAACGGCAATACGGCAGACGATTTCGGCTACTGAAGCGGCTACAAGAAGTTTTTTCATACCGCCACATTTGTTTGCAAGCTGTGTTGCAAATAAGCAGCCGACGGCAGCGGAAATACCCGAGAAAATACCGAACAGGAATTCGAGGTTCATTCCGTCAACGCCTTCAAAAATTCCGTTTGTGCTGCTTTCAAAGAAATAAGCGTTCTGCACCTTGAAATTGAAATTGCAGAGTATACGTGCAACGGAAATAAGAATAAGCGTTCTGTTATATTTAAGGTAGCTGAGCGTTTTCAGCAGGCTTTCCTGCGGCGTGTCGCTCTTTACTCTTTCGGGCATTTTGTGTGCCGACATTGAAAGAATTTCACCTAAAAAGCCGAAAATAAACGCAAAAATAAGGAATACTTCAAAATCGTTAAGACCCATACCGAGAAATGCACTGCGGAAGGTCTGGAAAAAGCCTGCAATTGTTGAGCCGGTACCTGCGCCTATACCTGCCCACTTTGCCGCACGTGAACGTTCCTTTGAGCTGGGCGAGCAGACGGAAATTATACCCCACAGCGCAACGTCCTGGAACGAATAAATAATATCCCAGATGAAGTACACGAGGAGTATGTACATCAGCTTCATTGTTTCGGACATATCACCGAGGTTGAAGAACATTGCAAAGCTCAGCGCACCGATAACGGGCGGAGTAAAGATAAGATAGGGTCGGAGTTTTTCACCCTTTTTGTTGCGGTGTCTGTCAACAAAAGAGCCGATAATCGGATCGTTTACGGCATCCCATATACTGCTGGCAAAGAAAAGCGCACCGATTTTCGTCGTATCTATGTGCAGCATATTAATACAGAAGTATCTCAACCAGTTTGAAATATAGCTGTAGGTCATATTCTGACCCGCAAGACCCGTGCCGTAGGCAAATAGTCTTCGGTTTGCTACGCCGTCGCCCTCTTCGTGAGCGGAAAACAGAAGCTTAAAAGGGTTCTGCAAAACCAACATCTCCTTTTAGTTCATTTTTTTATTATACTATATCAAATGTGGTACAAAGTGTCAAATTAAAAAAGCTCCGGCGGAATTTCCGTCGGAGTTTTTAAATCAGCCTAAAACATATACATTAACGTTTTTTCTGCCCCACTGAACACAATCGTCGTAGGTGTCAAGGTAAACGTCAACAACAGTATTTGTGGGGTGGTCAACAAAACCACCTGTATCGGCAGCAATTGCATAGCCGTAAACCGTACCGTCTGTTGCAACGATATACAGTTTTGTGCCGTAGGGGATAATTTCGGGATTAACGGCAACGTGGCCAACCTTTGCAGGTCTGCCGGAAGCTGTTGTGCCGCCGCCGTAGTAAGCAGTTGCACTGCCCGAAATTACATTTTTATAATTCTTGGGTATACCGTTGCTGTCGAGTTCAACAGTACCCATTGTAGAAATAGCCTTGCCCTTAGCCTTTACGTCGTATACCTTCTTTGTACCGACGGAGGTAACCTGGGTCACGGGCTTTTTAGTCACTGTTTCGGATTCAACCTTTGTGTCAATAAGAACGCCGTTTACGTATTTTTCCTTGTAAACTACCTCTTTCTCGCCGTCTACACCCTCGGTAGTAATCTTTTTAGTACCAATGGTTAGATTCGAATCCTTCTTTGTGGTCTTTTCAAATTTGATTGTTTCGGTCTTGGTACGGGTTTCGTAGATAACCTCATCAATGAAAATAACCATACCGCTGCTCAGAACCTCGTCGTAATCGTGTGATACAACGTCGTTCTCGCCAACTGTCACGCCTGCCTTTTCAATAGCGTCCGCAACAGTACCGACTGCCATTTCAAGGCTGATATGCTTTCCGTGGTATGCAACTGCAACAGGAAAAGCTCTTGCAACGGAGATAATCATACCGTCCGTCACTCTCTGGTCTTCGCTGTAATTAATCAGGTCGTTTTCGCCAACCTCAATTTCGGCAATATCAATTGCCTGGGCTACGGTACCTTCAAAAGTGAAATAAACTGTAGCCTTGACATCGTTTACACCGACAAGCGGTGATCTTTCGATGCCGATAAAGCTGTCCTCACCGGGATTAAATTTGCTCAGGTCAAGTTCGTCAAGAGCCGTGAGCTCATAACCGGCCTCGCTGAGGATTCTTTCGGGTGATGTGCTTGAAGTTTGTATAGTAGTTCTGGTGGTTCCGTCATCAAGCTCAACATAGTAACTTGCGGGCTCGGCTGCGAAAGCCGTGATAGTACAAAGTATCGCAAGTACCAAGGCAATAGCAACGATTTTTTTGGCCAAACCCGTCGCCTGTGCCCTTTTCTTGAGTTTTAATATCATCTAATCGCTCCTTAACGTTTTGCACCTTCCAAAGTGGAAAAATGCTCATTGGAAATTCGCCTGAAATTTTCCTTTGATGTTATTATCGACAGTGACAGCTGCAATTATAGTGATGATTTGCTTAACTGTCAAATTTCTGAAAGTTTCGTTTTTGTGCAAGATAACTAAATCAATTGTGAGATTTTTACCAATAAACACTAAATATTCCGTTTGCCTACTTTTTTCAACACAAGTGGACGTGCTCTTTTTTGTGAAAAATCTAAAAAGTTTCAAAATGGCCAAAACGGGGTGTTTTGATGCTTTTATAGAATAATAAATGACATATTATGTCATTTTTATATACCTCTGAATACGACAGTTTTTGCAGAAATCAAGCAAAATCAAGGGTTTTCGGGTTTTTCAGAGCAACAAAAAAACAGCCGCTTTCGCCGCTGTTTTTTCAATGCATATATCAATATTTTCTGCTCAGCATTCTTTCCGCTTCCTCGCGGGTAATCTTGCCTGCGTTGCAGTCGGTCATAATCTGCACATCCTTATCGTTGAGCTTGTAGAAATTCCAGATAAGGTACGCTATTAAACAACCGATAGCAGGAATCATAACATAGCTGAACCACAGCACGTCGAGTGCGTGGGGAGACTGCTGAACTCCGAGTGCCTGAAGCTCTTCAAAGCTTTCAACCTCAACGGTAATCCAGCCCGTTGATTTGAGACCGAGCAGGAACATACCGAGCGCGCCCGAAACAGCTGCCGTAAGCTTGACCATAAAGGTCTGGATTGCAAATGTGATACCCTTTGCTTCAATACCGGTCTTGTATTTACCGTATTCTGCACAGTCGGGTGTGAAGATGAACATAATAACGCCGATAATTGCAAGCGGCACGGAACGGATAACATAGAGCACAACGTGAAGAATAATATTATCGTAGCCGACAATCCACATAGCAAAGCTGAGCACAACCATAAGCACGCTGCTAAGCTTGTAGAGCTTCATTTTGTCTATCTTTTTCAGCATCTTCGGAACAAGAAGTGAGAAAACAAACTGTGGAACTGCACCGCAGGCGCTTACAATAAGCGAGAACAGCGTGTCGTTGAACAGATAATAGGAAACAAAGAGGTTAAGCGAGCCGCTGATATTTGCGGCAGAATAGAAGAAAAAGCCGACATAATAAATGAGCAGATACTTGTTTTTGAAAAGGTAGCTGAACATCCTGCGCAGGGTGAAGCTTTCCTCTTCCTCAGGAACGTAGCGCTCCTGAAGGGTTCTGAGAACCGGGAACATCGTAATAAAGGCGAAAATTGCCGTAAATACGGCGACAAGAGCGTAGCTTGCGCCAACGTGCTCGCTGACGAGAACCGTGCCCAGAACCGTAATAAAGACGATTCCTACACCTGCCCAGATGCTCTTGTAGGAGAGCATGGAGCTTCTTTCCTCAAGGTTTCGTGTCATTGCGGTGATTGAGCCGTAAATCGGCACATCGCACAGCGTGTAGGCTGTATCCCAGATGATATAGGCAACGGCAAACCACAGCAGCTTTGTCATTTCGCCGGAGCTTTTCGGAATACAGAACAGCAGAATTGTCGAGAGGGGAGTCAGCATGGTTGAAATTTTAAGCCACGGAATATACTTCTTTCCGCTTTTGAATTTAACCGAGTCGAAGATAACACCGAAAATAGCGTCGTTAACAGCATCCCACACCTTGACTATGAGCATAACCACCGCAGATTTTGCAGGGTTGATACCAAGGAACATAAGATAAGTCGTCAGATAGTTTGCGAACAGAAAATAAATGGCATTCTGACCCGCAAAATAGAGATAGTAGCTTTTTCTCTCCAGAGGCGAGGTTTCCCAGCCGGCTGGAGTGCTTTTCAGCTTTTCCATAAGTTTCATAGGCTTTTCTCCTTTGAATTTATGTGTTAATTATATTCTTTCTGTTTCACGCTGTCAACACAGGTTTTGTCCGACAATACTATCCTTATAATGTAATTAATATATAGAAAAATATTTTTTTATATTTTATACTATTGTTTCACGTGAAACATCTGTAATTAAACTACGTTCCGCACAATGACAAAGGAGCAGACATTTCTGCCTGCTCCTTTGCCGGATGTGGGGTGTGAAAGAGAAAGATATGGGTCGCTCCTTTACGGAGCTTTATGTGGAAACCGCCTGTGCCCTGGCTTTAAGCACAGGGGTTATTCCCGGTTGTTTAGGTATTCGTACAACGTACTCTATGTATTCTTCCGTTTCGCTTTTAACGGAGTCCGCGTCAATTCCCGCTTTTCTTATCGTATCAACAGCGTGGTTAAGCGTATTTACAAACAGCCTTACGTCCTTTACATTATGTAATGGTATTCTTTTGCCGAGCTTTTTGCGTGAAAGCATCTGCGTTATCATACGCTCGCTTTCAGCAACGGTAAGATGCTTGTCCGCCATTATATTAAGAGCACGTATCTGCTGTTTATCGTCTTCAAGTCTTAACAATGCCCTTGCGTGACGTTCTGTAAGGCCGGATTTAATTATTTTTTCCTGAGCTGATGGATCAAGCGATAACAGCCGCAGCTTGTTTGCGATTGTAGATTGTGCTTTGCCGAGGCGTTTTGATACGTCTTCGCGGGATAATCCGAAATCTTTAATAAGCCTCTCAATAGCGGCAGCTTCCTCAAAAAAGCCTATATTCTGCCTTTGTATGTTCTCAATCAGCGAAAATACGGCGGATTTTTCATCGTCAACATTCATTACTATACACGGTATCTTAGAAATGCCGACCATTCTTGCAGCTATCAGCCTTCGTTCACCGGCAATAAGCTCAAAACCACCGTCTCCGGATGGTCGCACAGTCAGCGGCTGTAAAAGGCCGTTATGACGAATACTTTCGGCAAGACTGCTCAGTTCATCATAATCAAACCTCATTCTTGGCTGGTGCGGATTGCGCATTATGTTTTCCTGCTCAACAAGCAGTATCTGTCCTGCAACCTGTCTTTTCTGTTTCATTTATGGGCTCCTTTCGGTGGTAAGATTGGTGAGAGGGTGTGCACCAAAAAAAGATAGCTCCCGTATCTGCCTTGAATGTTAGCAGAAAAACGAGAGCCTGTCCAGCAAAAGAGTTCGACCGAAAACGAGCCGAAATTATTTATTTTTGGGTAATCCGAGGGGTTCTTTTGAAATTTTTGCCGAAGCACGGGGATATTTAGGGGGAGTAGGCGAAACTTTTTTGATTATAACAAGGTTTCTTTCGCCCATATCGCTTAAGAAGAACTGTTTAACCTCTACTATTTCACCGCCGAGAATTTTAATTGCTTCCTTTGCGCCGTCAATCTCTTCCTGTGCCTTTGCGCTCTTAAGGGCTACGAATGTACCGCCAACCTTTGTAAGCGGAAGACAGTATTCGCTAAGCTCCCTTAAATTGGCCACAGCACGTGAAAAACAGAAATCAAAGCGATTGCGAAGCTGAACCTTTATACCTGCTTCCTCCGCACGCATATGAAGGGTTCTGCCGTTATTGTTAAGCTCAAGGCGGTTGAGAACGTGGTCAACAAACATAAGCTTTTTGAGCGTGCTGTCAAGCATAACGCCGTGAAGGTCAGGTCGGGCAATAAGAAGGGGAAGCCCGGGAAAGCCGCCACCCGTACCAACGTCAATAAAACTTGCGCCCTGCGGCACGTTTACAGCCGCCAGAGCAAGCATAGAATCGGCAAAGTGTTTGTAAACAATCTCGAACGGGTCTGTAATAGCAGTAAGATTAATTCTTGAGTTCCAGTCAACAAGCATATCAGCAAAGGTGTCAAAACGCTCCAAAGCCTTGTCATCAAGCATTATATCGAGTCTTTCAACCTCGTTTTTAAGTAAAACCTTATCTATCATAATAAATCACTCTTTATTAATTACTTAATCTTATAAGAAGCACGGAAATATCAGCAGGGCTGACACCGCTTATACGCGAAGCCTGACCAATGTTTTCGGGTCTGACCTTGTTCAGCTTCTCTATTGCCTCAAGTCTTAAGCCCGTAACAGTAGAATAATCTATATCCTCAGGCAGTTTTTTAACCTCAAGGCGGCGCATTTCGGCAATCTGAGCCTCCTGACGCTTTAAATAGCCCTCGTACTTGATTGAAATTTCAACCTGCTCAAAAACCTCAAAGGGCAGGTCAGGTCTTTCAGGGTCAAAGGGCTTTAAATCCTCGTAACTTATCTGCGGACGCTTTAAAAGCTCAACCATACGTATACCTATGTTCAACTCAGATGTTTCACGTGAAACAAGCATAGCGTTTAACTCGTCAGAGCAATGAACTACAACCTGCTTAACTCTTTCGGTTTCCTGTTCGATAAGCTCAAGCTTTCTGTTGAACTTTTCCCAGCGTTCATCGCTGATCAAGCCTATCTGCCTGCCGATAGGTGTCAGGCGGCGGTCAGCGTTATCCTGACGGAGAAGCAATCGGTATTCAGAGCGTGAGGTCATCATTCTGTACGGGTCAGAGCAGCCCTTTGTTACAAGGTCGTCAATAAGTGTGCCTATATAGCTGCTTGCTCTGTCCAGCACAAGCGGTTCTCTGCCGAGAATCTTGTTTGCGGCATTAATACCGGCTACAAGACCCTGCGCGGCAGCTTCCTCGTATCCGCTGGAGCCGTTAAACTGTCCTGCGCCGAATAATCCGCCAAAATCACGGAATTCCAGCGTAGATGCTA
Organism: Acutalibacteraceae bacterium; assembly: GCA_045654045.1. GTDB lineage: Bacteria > Bacillota > Clostridia > Oscillospirales > Acutalibacteraceae > UBA8612. Next base: position 2,692 of record JAZOMP010000133.1, on the reverse strand, counting down.
ATGAAAGCGGATCAACGCAGTCATATTCTATGGCATAAGCAGTTCTCATTACCTGCGCATTCTCAAGACCCTTGATTGTATGTAAGAATTCAAGCTGTACGTCCTCGGGTAAAGAAGAGGAGAGACCCTGCAGGTACATTTCCTGCGTATCTCCGCCGCAGGGCTCAACAAAAAGCTGATGCCTTTCCTTTTCGGCAAAGCGGACTATCTTATCCTCAATACTCGGGCAATACCTCGGACCTACACCGTCAATTTTACCGCCGTAAAGAGGGGAACGGTGAAGATTATCAAGAATAATCTGTTTTGTCTTTTCATTTGTATAGGTAACGTAGCAATTCTCTGTGTTTTCAATTTCGCCCTCAAAGCCAAAAGAAAACGGAACCTTGTGCTCGTCACCCTGCTGAACCTCCATAACGGAGAAATCAATACTATTGCGGTTAAGGCGTGGGGGAGTGCCGGTTTTGAATCTTCTGAGCGAAACACCGAGCTTCTTAAGAGATTCAGCCAATTCTGTTGCAGGGAACATTCCATCAGGGCCGCTGTCGTAGGAAACGTCACCGACAAAAATTCTGCCACCAAGGAACGTACCCGTAGCAAGCACAACACACTTTGCCGTATACTCTGCTTCAAGTCTGGTCAGCAGATGCCACAGACCGTCCTCATCTTTTTCTATAGAAACTATCTCCGCCTGCTTAAGCTGAAGATTTTTCTGGTTTTCAACAATGTTTTTCATATAGGCACAGTACTTGCGCCTGTCAATCTGGGCACGAAGGCTATGTACTGCAGGACCCTTACCGGTATTGAGCATTCTGGTCTGCAGAGTATTATTATCCGCCGCAATACCCATTTCACCGCCGAGAGCATCAATTTCACGAACAAGATGTCCCTTTGAAGTGCCACCGATAGACGGATTACAAGGCATATTGCCAAGCGAATCAAGATTTATAGCAAACATAACCGTATTACAACCAAGGCGTGCAGCGGCAAGAGCAGCCTCGATTCCCGCGTGACCTGCTCCGATTACGGCTATATCAATATTTTGTGCAAAGTATTTCATAAATTTTCACTCTTATTTACCCACACAAAAGCGTGAGAATATTTCACTAATAACAGCATCTCCTGCTTTTTCACCCGTAAGTGCAAGCAGCTCGTCAACAGCCGCATCGGTGCTGACTGTAACGGCGTCAAGCGTGTAGCCTGCTCTGAGCGCATCAATCGCTTCATTTATGCAAGCAACAGCTTTTTCACAGCAAAGCCTCTGTCTTTCATTCGCAAGCAAAGCGGCTGAGGTATCAACGTTATTTGTGCCGAGTGCCTTTTCAACTGAGGCGGCAAGCTCGTCTGCACCTTTTCCGTTCTTTGCGCTGATATATACAACGTTTTCAAAGCAATCCAGCTTACTGCGGTCAAAATCCGCCGTCATATCGTCCTTGTTTGCAACAGCAACGCAAAGCTTGTCCTTACAAAGCTGAATTATCTTTTCGTCTTCCTCATCAAAGGGTCGGGATAAATCAAAAACAGCAAGCACGAGCATAGCCCTTTCAACCCTGCCGACTGCAAAGTCCACGCCGATTTTTTCAACCTCATTGCCCGTTGAATGGATTCCGGCTGTGTCTGCAAGGTGAAGCACAACGTTGCCTAAGCGTACGGTATCCTCTACAACGTCACGGGTAGTACCTGCTATATCGGTGACAATTGAACGATCAAAGCCCGAAAGAAGATTCATAAGCGTTGATTTACCAACGTTCGGCTTACCGGCAATAACGGTGTCAACGCCCTGTGTAACTGCTCTGCCTGCATCGTAGCTGTTTAAAAGCGCCTGAAGCTCATTTAATACGTAATTATAGTCCGTCAACAACTTTTGATCGGATATTTCTTCTATCTCATCGTCTGGGTAGTCTACCCACGCGGCAAGGTAAGCAGAATCTGTAATAAGCGTCTGTGCGGCGGCTCTTATTTTTTTGCTCAACGCACCCTCAAGCGCAGTCATAGCGGCGTTTGCGCCTTGCTCACCCTGAGCGGAAATAAGGCTCATAACAGCCTCAGCCTCGGTAAGGTCAAGCTTGCCGTTTAAAAAGGCTCGTTTTGTAAATTCACCCGGTGCGGCTGGCATTGCACCTGCGGCAAGAATGGCACGAAGCACTCTGCCCACAACGTAAACACCGCCGTGGCATGAAATTTCGGCAACATCTTCACCGGTATAGCTGTGCGGCGCACGGAAAACGAGAAGCACCGCTTCATCAATTTTTCTGTCACCGTCGGTAACGTAACCGTGTGCCGCAGTGTAGCCCTTCATATCTGAAACGCTTTTACCCGAAGAGGGCACGAATATTTTAGAAACGGTTTCTATAGCATCTTCGCCAGAAACACGGATTACACCTATACCGCCGCTTGCAAGCGGAGTTGAAACTGCGGCTATTGTTTTTCCCTGCTCCAAAATAATGCCCCCATTCAAAAATTTTCACGAATATCATTATATTAAAAAAAATAAAGATTTTCAAGTATTTGTTAGTGATAGATGTGTTTTCCTGAAATAAAATAATACAAATGTGAAAAGGTGTGAAGAAAATGTGGAAAAATTGGTGGGAATTGTGGATAATTTTGCTTTTGAATGCTTTAATACTGTTTATCGGGAAAAATTATTAATTATTATAAGTTTCTGCAACAATTCTGCAATAATTCTTATAGACAA
>JAZOMP010000132.1:0-30999 GCA_045654045.1 Acutalibacteraceae bacterium | reverse complement strand
CCATATTAAATTGGAGCTGGTGGACGGACTCGAACCCCCGGCCTGCTGATTACAAATCAGCTGCTCTACCAACTGAGCTACACCAGCGAACTGAACGCTCAAATAATATAGCTCAAAAAAACAGCGTAGTCAAGAGAATTTTCAAATTTTTTTAAACTTTTTTGAAAATTCTCCCGGCTACTGACTTTTTAGTAATTATTCGGTTACTCTGTGACCGTTTTTGAACTTAACCTTGCCGAGGAAGGGGATTTTGAGGAAGCCTGTGAACGTATCGCCGGCGAAGGTAACGTTCAGGTCTGCGTCCTTGCCTATCATCGGAACGTTTACAACAGCCTTGATTGTGTTGCCGTCCTCTTCTACGGACTTGACTACGTACTCGGGAATATCAATACCGGGGAGGTCGATTACAAAATCGTATTCGCCGTTTTTGTCAACAACCGTCAGCGCAACGTCACCGCTGAAAAACATTGAGTCTACGCTGCAAGCCCATTTACCTAAACCTATCATAAAGCAACTCTCCTAAAATAAAATCTGCACAAGGTTTGTACAGATTCATAATAGCAAATTGGTGTTGCGTTTGTCAATGGTTTTCGGATCCGGAAAATTACAGTTTGCCGGACAGGCTTTCATGAGCTTCGCATAAAACCGCAGTGGTTGACATTTTTCGCGTAGAGTATTATAATAATAAAATCTATAAGTATTTTTAATTCATATCAGTTTAAATAAAGAAAGGCGGCATTTTTTTGAGCATCGGGTTTTTTAACGATACAAAAACTCCATCAGACCGCAAATCGGTTATAGCACTCACAACGCGCAGGCTGGCTCTCATTGTTGTGGATATTCTTGCGGTCAATCTGGCTTTTTTCATCGTCAGCGCGATAAACTATCCGAAGGACGAGCTTCTTTCGGTTGTTTTTCCTGCTCTTCTGGGCAGAGCTTTGTATGTTAGCGTAATATTCGTTCTTATTCACGTTTTCTTCGGACTTTATAACAGCCTTTGGGAATATGCCGGCGTACACGAGCTTTTCCGTTGCGCAGGTGCTGCCGTGCTTGGTACGCTGACAACGCTCGGCATTGACACTATTCTGGACAGACTTGATCTGTACAACGTTGTCGTTCTTCGTGTCAGCGTGTATTTTACGGCGGTTCTGCTTATTACTGCCATGACGGGTGCAATCCGTCTTGGATACAGAGCGGCACGCCGTATATCCAAGGCGCATTCCGACTCACTGCATATACGCAACAGACGTCGTGTTATGATTATCGGTGCAGGTGATATGGGTCTGCTGGTTTATAAAGAGCTTGAGGCTAAGAGCTTCGGAACCGGAAAACCCGTTGTTTTTGTTGATGACAGCCCGATTAAGGCAGGTCGCCACGTTGAAGGTGTACCGATCAAGGGCCCCTGCAACAATATACCCGAGCTTGCCAAGAAATACAAGGTTGATGAAATCGTTTTTGCTATTCCTTCTGCATCCCCTCATCGCAAGAGCGAAATATTGCGCCTTGCAATGGAAACGGGTTGTACGCTCAAGACCTCGCTTTCGGTACAGGAGGTTACTGAAAAAAGCGCAAACGAAGCAGCTATCCGTGACGTTGAAATCACAGACCTTCTGGCACGTCCTGAGGTTACGCTCAATACGGATATCTGTTCGTATCTCAAAGACAAGACGGTTCTTGTTACGGGCGGCGGCGGCTCGATAGGCTCGGAAATCTGCACACAGGTTGCCCGTTACAGCCCTGCGAGAATAATTATATTTGACAACTACGAGAACAACGCCTTTGTTCTCAAAAACAAACTTGACAGAAAATACAAGGGTAAGGTACAGTTCGTTATCCGCATCGGCTCCGTTCAGGATCCCGGAAGATTAAAGGAGGTTTTTGAGGAGTTCAAGCCTTCGGTTGTTTTCCACGCAGCGGCACACAAGCACGTTCCCCTTATGGAGGACAGCCCCTGCGAAGCAGTCAAGAACAATATTTTCGGTACATATAACACTGCACAGGCGGCGATTGAGAGCGGTGTGGCAAAGTTTGTTATACTCTCGACAGACAAGGCTGTTAATCCGACGAACGTTATGGGTGCAACCAAGCGTGTTACTGAACTTATTATTCAGTATTTTGAGCGCAAAAACACGGGTACGCATTTTGCTGCAGTACGTTTCGGTAACGTTCTCGGTTCAAACGGCAGCGTTATCCCGATTTTCAAAGAGCAGATTGCTATGGGCGGTCCTGTTACAGTTACACACAAGGACATCACCCGTTACTTTATGACCATTCCTGAGGCGGCACAGCTTGTTGTTCAGGCAGGCGGCATTGCTAAGGGCGGTGAAATATTCGTGCTTGATATGGGCGAGCCTGTCAGCATTACCTCGCTTGCCGAAAGAATTATTACTCTTTCGGGCTACAAGCCGTATGAGGAGATTAAAATTGAGTTCACCGGTCTTCGTCCGGGAGAAAAGCTTTACGAGGAGCTTACTCTTTCCGAAGAGGAGTGCGAAATGCAGCTTACGTGTAACGATAAGATTTTCGTACTTCCCCCGGTTGAATTCAGCAGCGAAAGACTTGAAGCGGGTCTTGAAAAGCTCAAGGACGTCAACCGCTACAACGTAAGGGATACGCTCCTGTCGCTTGTCCCCAATTTCGAAGTAAAATAAAAGCTCAACAGGGTGAAAACCACTCTGAAAAGGAATTCAGATATGACCACATCATTGCTTACAGTTTTTATATTGAGCCTGACGGGCGCCTGGTTCGGAAAATCGGTGCCCTCACTCGGCTATACCGTCTGGGGTACGAGGAAGGCGAGTGTTATCGGTTTGTTTATAACCGGCTTTGTAATGATTGCCTTCTCCGGTCTGAGAAGAACTATCGGAGATACGTATTATTATATCCACGCTTTCCAGCTGGCAGAACAGGCCGGTAACCCTGAGCCGGTTATCGGTGGAGATAACTTCCTGTTTGACGTTCTGCAGTACAGTATAAGAGCGGCCGGCGGCAAGGCGGAAACCTTTGTCATGATAACGGCGATTATGACTCTGGTTCCGGCTTTACTGACCTTCAGAAAATATGCCCCGGATTTTTTGATGGCGATATTTTTTTATTTTACAACGGGCACGTATTTCATCACAATGAACGGTATACGTCAGTTTGTTGCTACAGGCATTATTCTTATGGCCACAAAATATCTGTTTTCTCCAAAGAAAACGGACTTCCTGAAATTTATGTTTTTTGTTGTTGTGGCATATTTTTTCCATACATCTGCACTTGTTCTTATACCGATGTATTTTGTCTGCAGACGTAAGGCCTGGTCTCCCTCGACGTTTATGATTATTATTGCGGGTATTGCGGTTTTGATTTTTGTCAGTTTGTTCTTTCCTTCGTTTTCAAACATGCTTGAGGACAGCAGTTTCTCTCAGTACAGCGACGGTTGGTTTACCGAAGGTGCTGAAGGAGGCACAAATATTCTTCGTCTGGCTTTTCACTCAATCCCGATGGTTCTTTCCGCTGTTTATTATAAAGAATTGCGAAAATACGGACCGGTTACAGACGTTCTCGTGAACCTTTCAGTTATACATTTTGCAATCTTTTTGATTTCATTATACAATTGGATTTTTGCCCGGTTTGCTTTCTATACGTATACCTATATGGCGCTTCTGTTATCTCTTATATTCTCAACGGTACTTAAGGATTCAAGAAAAACTTCGGTTAAATTTGTGCTTTACATAATCTTTATGTTCTTCTTTTTCAGGGATGCTGCAGGTGCGGATGCTTACCGAAGCGATTATTTCACGCCCAACAACAACGTCTGGTTTAGCTTTATTTACTGATTAGGAGGCGGATTTACCGTGAACAAAACAATTCACTATTTCTGGTTCGGAGGGAATCCGAAATCCAAACTTATTGAAAAGTGTATCGCCTCCTGGCGCAGATATTTTCCCGACTTTGAAATAAAAGAGTGGAACGAGGAAAATTTTGATATAAGGCAGAACGAATATATTTCTCAGGCCTACGATGCGAAGAAATATGCTTTCGTTTCAGATTTTGCGCGCTTCAAGGTGCTTTATGACGAGGGCGGACTGTATTTTGATACGGATGTTGAGGTCGTAAGAGCCTTCTCCGGTTTGCTTGAAAAAGAAGCGTTTTCAGGCTTTGAAACAGAAAATCACATAAATCCGGGTCTTGTGCTTTGGGCTAAGGAGCCCGGAAACGAAATAATAAAGCAGATGCTTGACAGTTATGAAACAGATTGCTTTGTAAACCCGGACGGAACATTCAACGATATTACAGTGTGCATCAGATTTACCGGTATTCTTGAAAACTACGGCATAAAGCCTGATGATGGTACGGTTCAGACCTGTGGCAGTTTTACGCTTTACCCGAGGGAATACTTCTGTCCTTTAAACGATCTTACCGGTGTTATGAATAAAACGGAAAACACCTGCGCCATACATTGGTTTGCCAAGAGCTGGATTGATAAAAAAATTGTTTACCGTTCAAAGATTACCCGTATCATTCACCGCTATTTCGGTGTGGATGCGTTGGCGAGGTTCCGCAAATGAGTAAAAAGAAGCTTCTTATTGTCAGCGGCGGTATGGAGATAGGCGGTATTGAGCGCAGTCTTCTCGGCCTGCTCGGTGAATTTGATCACGAAAAATACGACGTGGATTTGTTGCTTCATTCCGTGAGCGGAGAATTTCTGCCCCTGGTAGACAAGCGCTGCAATCTTCTGCCCGAAATACCGCAGTGTGCGGCGATGACCAAGCCGATAAAAACGATACTTAAGCAATATCCGCTGATAGCGCTCAACAGGCTGTACAAAAGATTTTCCGTACAGAAAAAATACGGACTTAATGATTCAAGCACGTTTGCATTGTTATCGGGGTACTGGCAGACCTGTGTCAGATATATGCCCTCTTCGGAAAAGGAATACGATGCAGCAATAAGCTTTATGTGGCCGCATGAATACGTGGCAAAAAAGGTTAAGGCAAAAAAGAAAATCGCCTGGATTCATACTGATTACACCGTAGCAGAAATGGACTTTAAAAAGGACGAAAAAACCTGGAGAGCCTTTGATAAAATAGCCGGTGTGTCGGATGACGTTTGTGCCGCTTTCAAAAAGGTTTATCCCTCTCTGGCGGATAAGCTAATTACAGTAGAAAATGTACTTTCTCCCGATTTTGTGCGGGCGCAGTCACGGATTGAAATGCCTGCAGAAATGAGTACGGATATGCCTGTGATTCTTTCTGTGGGACGTTTTTGCCACCAGAAAGCTTTTGAACTTATACCGCAGTACAGCCGCACAATGCTTGACAAGGGCTGTGAACACAAGTGGTATATCATCGGCTATGGCGGCGATGAAGAGCTTATCAGAAGCGAAATCCGGAAATACAATGTTCCGGAAAACGTTATTGTTCTCGGCAAAAAAGCAAACCCGTATCCTTATATGGCGGCGTGTGATATTTACGTCCAGCCCTCACGCTACGAGGGTAAGGCGGTAACGGTGCGCGAGGCACAGATTTTAGGTAAGCCTGTGCTGATAACGGATTTCGAAACAGCGAAAAGTCAGGTTGAGGATGGCGTTGACGGTATAATTTGTCCTATGGATGCCCAAAGCGTGGCGGATGCCGTTATGAAGCTGCTTAATAGCAAAGAAACAAGAGAAGAGCTGATTCGCAACTGCCTTGAACGCAACTACGGCAACCGGGACAGTCTGGAAACGATTTACAAATTTATTGAAAGCTGAGCGGAAAAATGAAAAAAAGTCTGCTGTTAATTCTGCCGTCGCTTGCCGGCGGCGGAGCGGAAAAAAGCCTTATAACGCTGCTGAGTCTTATTGATTACAGCCGCTACGATGTTGATCTTTTCCTTTTCAGGAGAGAGGGTCTTTTTCTGCCGAACGTTCCCGAAGAAGTGAATATTATCGACGGCGGTGAAGGCTATTCAACTTTCGACGGCGAGGCTGCTGCTTATATAAAAAAATGTATAAAAAGCCTGCGCTTTTCCGATGCGGCAAACAGAATTTTTTATTCCCGTGCCGTTGTAAGCGGTGACAGAAAGGCTATCTGGTCATCTCTGAAAAAAGCGCTGCCCCAAATAAAAAAACACTACGATGTTGCTGTCGGTTATCTTGAAGGCAACGCAATTTATTACTGTGCTGACTGCGTCGATGCCGATGTAAAAATCGGCTACGTTCACAATGATTATTCAAAGCTTGGGCTGGATGCGGATTTTGACCGTCCTTTTTTTGAAAAGCTGGACAGACTCGTCAGCGTTTCTCCCGAGTGTAGTGACGTGCTTAAAAGAATTTTTCCGGCTATGTCGGAAAAGGTTTATACCGTTGAAAATATTTCTTCGCCCGAGGCGCTAAGGAAGCTTGCCGTCGGCTTGCCGGAGGAATATACGCAGGCAGCCGGTAAAGTTTTGCTGACAGTCGGCAGGTTTTCTCCCCAGTAGGGCTATGACACAGCCGTTGATGCGGCGAAAATCCTTAAAGACAACGGCGTTGATTTCAGATGGTTTGCCATAGGCAAGGGTGAACTGAAAAACAGCATTGAAGAAAAAATCAAAAAATACGGCTTGCAGGAAAATTTTATTCTTCTTGGCGAAAAGAGCAACGCGTATCCGTATATAAATAACTGCGATATTTATGTTCAGCCATCAAATTTTGAAGGAAAGTCCATAGCTATCGACGAGGCAAAGGCTTTTGCCAAGCCCATAGTTGCAACAAAATTCTCAACGGTTTTTGACCAGTTGTCCGACGGCGAAACTGCTCTGCTTGCCGAAATCGAAGCGTCGGATGTTGCAGAGAAAATCACACAGCTTATCAACGATGAAGCTCTTTGCAAAAAGCTGAGCGATACACTTGCCCGCACTCATCAAGGCAACGAAGAAGAACTTGAAAAATTCTACGCACTAGTGGAGAAATGAGTATGTTTTACAGGGAATGGATGAAATATATCGCCGATGACGTAAAGCTCACGGAGGTTGTTATGCCCGGTACGCACAATTCGGGCAGCTACGGTATGATTTCCTTTGCCCGCTGTCAGGGCGACGATATGTACACCCAGTTTGCCTGCGGTGTGCGCCATTTCTGTATACGTTACCACGAAATAGTGAAGAATAAAATCGTGCTCAGCCACGGTGTGGCTATGGGCAAACCACTTACTCACGCACTAAAAGATATGCGCAGAATGCTTGAAGAAAATGACAGCGAATTTTTTATATTTGATATGCGTGAATACAATCCTCAGCCCGTCGGTCCGTTTACCTTTGTTTCAAAGGTGAACGAAGACCTTTTTGCAAGGCTTCTCAACGAATATCTCAAAGCAGATGAGCTTTGCTATACGGACTATGAGAATATAAGCGAAATAACCTTCGGAAAAATACGAAAGAGCGGTAAGCGGTTTGTAATTCTCAATTACCGCGACGCCTACCCGTGGTGCAGAGGAAACTACGGCACAGAAAGCCCGTGGGTTCCCGAGTTGCACGGAAAAAGAGCAGAGGTTTTTGCCAAAGAAGTGTTCTCACACTTTGACAAGCGACAGGAAGACAAGCTTTTCTGGTTTCAGACCCAGCAGACACCGGGCTTTGATGCCGAGGTAGGAATGGCTACCCCGAAAAAGCTGGATAAAAGTCTGCGACCTTATTATAAGAATATAATAGATACAATAAAAGACAACGAAGTCTATCTCAAAGGGGCAAACATAATTTCCGGTGACTTTATGACGGAGGATTACTCAAAAAGCCGTGAGATAATAAGACTTAACCTTTATAAAGGCACAGTCAAAGAAGAGTGCAGAGAAATTTTCGAGGCGGAGCTTAATAAGACAAGATGAAATACGACAGCATAATTATCGGACATATTACAATGGATATAAATACCGACAGCGATGGTGTAACCGTTAATCAGGAGGGTGGAGCTGTGCTCTATTCCTCGGCTTCAGCCTTTGCATTGGGGCACAGGGTTGCCGCTGTTACCAAGCTGCCCGAAAAGGATAAGGGCAGATTAAACGCATTGAAGCTTGATAAAGAGGATGTTTTCTGTACTTACTGTGACTCACCGTCAAATATGGTTAATATTTACCTCACGCCTGACAGAGAGCGCAGAAACAGTACGTGCTCGAGTGTCGGCACACCTTTTAGTGCTGACGATTTGCCCGAAGCTGATACGGAAATTTATCATTTCGCGGGTCTGGTATTCGGCGATTTTGACGGCGGTCTTATCAAAGCTGCCGCAGAAAAAGCAAAGGTAGCCGTTGACGTTCAGGGCTTTCTGCGCCACGTAAACCGTGAAAACGGTTCGATGTATTTTGAAGATTGGGCAGAGAAAAAAGAGCTGCTGCCTTTTATTCATTTTCTTAAGACCGATGCTGCAGAGGCAGAAATCCTTACGGGTACTGCCGACAGAAAAAAGGCGGTGGAAATTATGCATTCGTGGGGTGCAAAGGAAATCGTTATAACCCACAATACAGAAGTTCTTGTCTATGACGGCAGCGAATTTTACACCTGCCCGATAAGAGCAAGAAATTTAAGCGGCAGAACAGGCAGGGGTGACACAACCTTTGCCGCATATATCTGCGAAAGACTTACCAAGGATATTCCTTCTTCGCTTCTCACCGCAACGGCAACGGTTTCCCTTAAAATGGAAACTCCGGGTCCGTTTGGCGGAAAAAGAGAAGACGTTGATAAGTATATAAATGAATTTTATTCTGACATAATATAAAAAGGAAAAGCTATGAAATACGCTGTAATCGGAACAAGCTGGATAACGGAAGAATTTATAATGGGCGCCAATCTTATTGAAGGTATGGAGCTTCTGGGCGTTTACTCGCGCAGCTACTCAAAGGGCAAGGCGCTTGCCGAAAAATTCGGTGCACCGAGAGTTTTTGTCGATTTGTACGACCTTGCAAGAAATGCCGATGTTGAGGCGGTCTACGTCGCAAGCCCGAATTCCCTGCACTACGAGCAGAGCAAAATGCTCCTGAAAGCAGGCAAGCACGTAATCTGCGAAAAGCCGATAACCGTCGAGCCCGAACAGCTTGCCGAATTGCAGGCTATAGCTGCCGAAAACGGCAAGGTTTATATCGAGGCTATAATGTATATGTTCAACCCCGTGCGCCCGAAGCTCAAGGCTTCAATGCAGGCGCTTGGAAATATTACAAGTGCACACTTCGATTTTTCACAGCTTTCCTCAAAATATCCTGCCTACAAGCGCGGCGAAAATCCGAATATTTTTAATCCTGAGTTTGCGACAGGCTGTCTTATGGATCTGGGTATTTACTGTATTTATCCTGCGTTGGATTTATTCGGACTGCCTAAGGATATCTGGAGTACGGCACAGTTTCTGGAGAGCGGTGCAGACAGCAGCGGCACAACCGTTTTTAAATACGATAAAATGCTGCTGACAATGACCTGGTCGAAGATTGCACAGGGCTTCTGCGGCAGCGAAATCCTCGGCGACGGCGGCACGGTTACTATTGATTCGATTTCACAGCTCAACGGAATCAGATTCTGCCGCAAGGGCGGTGAGCCTGTTGAGGTTGTCGGCGAAACTCCAAAGCACGTTATTATGTCGCACGAGGCAAAGGCACTTTTTGATTTTGCAACAAAGCCCGGAGAAACCGCCGAGCAGTATAATGAGGCATCAAAAATGGCTCTTGCCGTAAGTACGGTGATGAAAAAAATCCGTAATCAGAGCGGTATAAAATTCAAGATATGAAATAATAAATAAGAAACAATAAAGAATAAATAAAAAAATATTTTCGGGTGTGGGCGAAGCCCACCCGCAAGTTTGCACTTTGCACTAAAAAAGGGAGTGAATTAAATGAAGCTGTCATTGGTTGTGCCCTGCTATAATGAGGAGGGTAATGTCCGCCTTTTTCACGATACGGCGGCGGCAGTTTTTGACCACGAGGGCTACGAGTACGAAATGGTTTTCGTCAACGACGGCTCAAAGGATTCTACGCTGGCTCGGCTCAAGGAGCTTCACGCAGAATCCGAAAAGAATATCCGTATAATCAGTTTTTCTCGCAATTTCGGTAAAGAAGCCGCAATGTATGCCGGCATTCAGCATGCCAAGGGCGAGTACATCTGCCTTATTGATGCCGATTTGCAGCAGCGCCCCGAGGTCGTTGCCTATATGGTAAAGCGCCTTGAGGAAAATGCTGAGCTTGACTGCGTAGCGGCTTTTCAGGAGCAGAGAGCTGACGATAAAAAACTTACTTTCTTTAAAAAGAGTTTCTATAATCTTATAAACAGCGTTTCGTCAACTGAATTTATGCAGGGTGCGAGCGATTTCCGCACCTTCCGCAGGAACGTTGCCGAGGCTGTGCTTTCAATGGGCGAGTACCACCGCTTTTCAAAGGGTCTGCTTTCGTGGGTGGGCTTCAATACGGAGTACATTCCCTATCAGGCGCAGGAAAGAGCAAGCGGCGAAACGAGCTGGCCTTTCAAAAAACTGTTCAATTATGCAATTGACGGCATAATGGCCTTCTCAACTGCACCGTTGAGCCTTCCTCTTGCCCTGGGTGCGGCAGGCGGAGTGGTTTCTGTGCTCTATCTGCTGGTGAGAATTCTTACCTCTGTCTTCAGCCTGTATGATTCTTTCGACCGCGGCTCGCTGATTGTTTTCCTCGTGCTGTTTTTAGGCTCGCTTCAGCTTGTTTGCATAGGTATCGTCGGCAAATACCTTGCCAAAACCTATGAGCAGGGCAAAAACCGACCGATTTATTTAGCCAGAGAGATTATAGAGCCAAAAGAGAAAAAAGATGAATGATGCTTTGTCGCTTGTTGCGGACAAATTGAATAATTGCGGCGCGCTGTTTTCGGCTGTGAGCGTTGAGGGAAATACCTACGTTGTCTTTGCCTTGCCATATACCCAGCTTGAAGCTCCGCCCGTGGGCTATGCGTTTGTGGACAGCTACTATGTTGTCTCAAACCGTGCCTATTTTCTGCGAAAAGAGCTTGCTTCCCTGCTTAGGGAGGCAGGCTTTACTGCTGTTGAGTGTAAGCACAGCTACAAGCATCTTGCAGTTGCTTCAAAATTGGGGTTTTGGCTTCGGAACACCCTTGTTGCAAACGAAAAATTCGGGTCAAGAATGGCGCTTGAGGTTGTCGGAATTGAGGGCGTTTTCGCCAAGGAAATTACCGTGGAAGAATTATATAAGACTCCCGAAATTGCCCCGAAATGCGAAAAATGTACAGTCTGCCGCAAGCTTTGTCCGCAGAATTGTATAGGCGAAAACGGCGGATTCGACAGGGATAAATGCACCCGAAACGGGCAGGATAACGGCTTTTTTGGCGATGAAGAGGCAGCAAAAGCGGCAGGAATCAACCTCTGGGGCTGTGACATCTGCCAGCGCTTCTGTCTGTATAACAGCCACCTTGAAACACGGAAAATGACCGGAAAAGAACGTGATTTATTTCGCCTGGATAATCTTTTTGAAGCATTTTGGGCGGGCAAAAAGGGCTGTGAGCCGTACCGCGATATCCTCGGCTCAAACTACCTCCGACCTACCCGTCTGCTCACTTTAACGCTCAACGCAATGGCGAATTCACCCAATAAAAATGACTATGTTATGTGCGCTGAAAAAGCACTTTCCCACCCCGATGAACGGGTAAAAACGGCGGCAAAAAGGGTGCTTTCAGAACGATAAAATAAAGCAAAAATATGAAGACGGCAGGGCGAAAGCCCTGCTGTTTTTGCTTTTGCGGATATTAAATTGTAAACTTTTTGTAAACTTTTTAGAATTTCGTCATAATCAGGGCTTGACAAAACTTTGGCAAACGGCACAAAAAAAGTTAAAAAAATTGCCAAAATTGTTGACACAGAGCCAAAAAGTTGCTATAGTAAAACTGTATCAATATTTATAATACTGTATATGGGTGAATTATACCCATCGCCCACAAGATGTTGATGTTTCGGTGTTTTATGTTGGTGTAAAATCCCAAAGAAAACCAAGGCGGTGGTGTTTCCTGGAGCGGAAAAAGCATAACCCTGCGCTTACATCGCGAGCACGTGAACTGCGCAAAAATATGACTAAAGAGGAACGCCGCTTGTGGCACTGCTTTCTGAAAAACTATCCCGTAAGGTTTTTGCGGCAGAAAGTAATTGAGCACTACATAGTTGATTTTTATTGTGCCCAAGCCAAGGTAGTTGTTGAGTTGGACGGTTCCCAGCATTTTGAGGAGACGGCTGAGACGTATGATTTGCGACGAACAGCTTTGTTGGAACAATGGGGTTTGTTGGTGGTTAGGATACCGAACAATGAGGTTAACGAAAACTTTGACGGTGTCTGTGTTTATATCGATGATATTGTGAAAAAGCGGTTGTTGCGTTAATCCCACCACCACTTCGTGGTCCCCCTCCCTTTGACAAGGGAGGCAAGGGTGGCGGCAGTTGGCTTGAAACAGCTTCCCCGATTAAATAAACGCACCTTCCCCTTGTCCCCCTTGTTAAAGGGGGATGTCAGCCACAGGGCTGACAGGGGGATTCCATTTCGGTTTTAACGTTTCGTAAGAAGCGTTGAGATAAATACAATTTAATTATTTTTTCAATTGTTTATTTGCCCCGGATTGTGGAGCATTTCTGCCAGAGGAACGGCGGTGCGGCAAGCGGAAAGCGAGTATGATGCGAAAGGATTCTAATGCGCAAAGAATTCTTTATTATCGGTGCTTTTGCTTGCGGCGCGGCGTGTCTGCGGCGGAGCAGCCGTCGGGCGGTCAAAGGCGTGTGTAAATTCCCATTCGCACTTTAGAAGCGTTCTTTGCCGTTTCGTCGGTCGGGCGAGCACTATTTAAACAATTGCCGTTGCAAGGCACAAGCTGCGAGCCAAGGTCAGACGGTTCACAGCGGCCAGGCGAAATTTTTTTGACAATCGGGTTTGTCATTCTGAACGGAGTGAAGTAGCTTAAAACCCAAAGTTTCTTCATTGTGCTCAGGATGACACCGGAGAAATTTTTACTCTCTGCCCGTTGTCGGCGGTTGCATCGGCTGTTGGGTGTGTCCCCGCACTAAACCGGAAATAATAAAATTGACATAGATAATTACAAAAAATCTTGGATACATTCAGGAGGAATGAACCATGAAAATTTTTAAGAAAGCGATATCATTGGTGCTCGTGTTTGCAATGCTCGCCAGCTTTGCAGGCATGACGGGCTATTCCCCGTTGAGCATTAAGGCAAACGCTGTGACAAACGGAATTGAATTTCAATACCCGAATCCTGTAACAAGTGCCGACAGACCCCGTGATACGTTTGCCGGACAGAACGAACTTATAACTTTTGATGTTCCACCTACGTTGTATACGACTGGTGATGGCAAAGTTGCAAATACTGCTTATGGCGTTAATTACGATACCGTAATTAACGTTACAGTCCCCGGTGCGGTTTATACCGATTATTCCTCGTTTAACAACGGTAATTATACCACGGCGGACGGCTCTGCTTACGGCGGTATTGTTGCTAATGGTAACGGTCTAAACCGTGCTTACGTGCGTCTTAATATTATCGATTATGATACCTACACAAACGGCGATGACAAAATTCTTTATACAATCGCACTGGAAGACAGCCTTGAGCCGTTCCCTGACGGCTTAAAGGACAGCAGCGGAAAGCTGCTTTATCCCAAGAGAAATGCACAGATAGTTGCCGGTGAAGGAAAAATTTATCCGGTTGGCAACGATTGGGGTCTGGAGTTTGACATATCAGGTCAAAACTTTAACACAACTAAAAACGTTCTTGCCTACCGTCTTGACTATATCGTTCCGCAGTATTACAGCTACGACGGTGCTATCACTTTTGTAGCCGATACTAACGACCTTGACGGTGACGGTGACAAGTCTGAACAGGTTTATGTTGACTATACCGACCTTGACCGTGACGGCAATACAAACGATTACTTCTATCTGGCAGACGGCAAGAATAACGGCCTGACTCTGGTTTGGGATACCGCAGAAACCAACTACGATAACGACTGGACTAAGGACTCAAACAATAACGACGTTCCTATTGGTGATGAATGGGTCTACGTAGAAACAAAGTACGTAATGTACCACCAGTATGCTGCAAGCTATGTTGAAACGGCACGTTCGCCGATTGTTGGTTTTAATGTGCAAATTGAATACTCAAATAGGAATAACAGTTGGGGTGCATACTGGTCTCAGACTCTTAATATGTACCAAAGGATGGATATATCAGATTTGTATAAAGTGAATGGAGTTGTGCCGTTTACATCTATGCAAAACAACTTGAAGAAGGACTATGGTAAAGTAGATAGCATAGATTTTATAAGTACAAACGGTAGTAATCCGGGTTCTTTTTATGCAAATGAACCACATGGCTTGCTGAGAAATCTTTACCTTAAGGATACCAATACATCGAACTATGAGGATTGTTACTTTGTGGGTGACTTTGCCGGCAATAATGGAGATGTAAACGGTGACTATAAAGGTCCTGACGATACTAATGCTTCCGGTGATTCAGGTGTCACAAGTTACTTTTCAATGGGTTTTAAAGTGTATTTTGACTCGTATAAATCAACAAGGGATAAAATGCCTAAAACTGACTTGACATTAATGTACGATACCATGAAAAACAAATGGACGGACGATGGCGGTAATCATTTGCAATATAATGACTTCGAAGACACAAGCCGACATTATTTGACTTCCTATACAAATCCGCAAAAGTATGAATACTATGCAGGAAAATGGAACGAAAACACAACTTTTACAGATTCAGCTTTTAATGTTAATTCTGCTTATGATAAGGGTACACAAACGAATCCGACAAGTTCATCTATATTTGATGGCGGTTTATCTATAAGTGGTAATATTCCTGTAAATATCGGTGAAAAGAAGAGTACAACAGCTGACTACCCCTTAAATGTAAATATTGACTTTTCTAAAATTTCATCAACAAGCAGGGCGAGATATTTCAGCTGGTTTAAGACATATACATTGAGAAATAGTGGTACTCAGCCGAGAACTAAGATTGAGTACACATCTTCGTGGCATTTTGATTTTATTGCTGTAAATCGTGACTCACAGCACAAGGTAATAGACTTAGCGGTTGCCGCTAACTACGTCAAGGCAGAAATGCCTGATTGGTGGTGGCAGAGCTATAGAACTCAAGTTCTGAAATCCTATTTATCTTGCGGTAACTTGACTGGTTCTGCAGAAAGTGTTGATATCTCCGTACTCAACAAGCCTACATATATTATTGCAAATAACGATGCCCTTCTTGCCGAAATTCAGACAAATGCAGCCTATGAAGTAGGTAACTACAAAAGAGATAAGTACCTTGCAATCGATAACGGTGATGCCTGGGGAGACCTCGGTAACAAGACTACGGACAGCCCCGTAAAAACCGGTGCAGAATACTATACGGCAGAAACATGGGATGCTTTTGTTCGCGCTCGTGCTTACGCGTACGGTCTTGTATACGGTATGTATGATTTAGGTCGCGATTATAACTATGAACTCCTTGAGGACTTTGGCGATGTAGTAAATAACCGTAGTTTTGTATCACTGCACGTTTATATGCAGGAGCGTTTTGACGAAGCTGCGGCTGAATTAAAGGCTGCACGCGAAGGACTTAAGCTTAAAACAGCAGATTATACCAAGCTTATAAACGCAGTCAAGAACAACGTTGTTGACGGCTCCGACACAAACGACCAGTATATAGCCAACAACGGCAGCGGTGCTTACAACAGCACAGACCTTAAGTTCTACGTTCAGAGCGGTGACTACACAGGTGAATACTACCTGCCCAACGGTACTAAGCTTGAGGGCGTTGTCAGCGCCGGTATGGCTATGACACAGGATAACTTTGCCAACTCTCAGACTCTGCGTGATGCACTTAATAAGCGTCTTGCGGCTTATGAAATTTATGGTTCGTATGATAGAAATAAGTTAGCTGCTGCGGACTTCCAGTACTACTATTCCGGCGGTACAAAGCTTTATTTCCCTGCAAAGAATACACTTCAGGAACAGCTTGGCTTGTTTAACGCAATGGACGCTATTGCGGCGGCTGATGCAGTAAAATACGAAAGCTATATTAACGCAAACGCTAAGGCTGAGTATCTGCCGGCAACGTATCAGACACTTGTTGATGCAGCTGCTCAGAACATCACAGACGCTGCTGCAGCCCTTAAGCTTCAGGTAAATCTCAAAGCTCTTGCTGACGCTATCGAAGCAGCGAGATACGATGCTGACGGTGATTTTATTGTTACCGACAAAAACGTTAACGGAACGGGTAAATATATACTCCAGTCATTTAATCAGTATAAGCTCTACCTTGACTGGTGTGTAAAAATCCTCAGAGATAAAGCAGACCAGTCCGTAAGCTCATCAACCAGCATCAAGTACAACGATCCTATTGCAACAATAGAAAACGACTATTCAACAAAGGATCCCGTAACAATGTTTGATTCTGCACTTGGTCAGTTTGTTGCATTTGACGAAGCAATGACCTCTGCTGAAATCAGATACGTTGATACTGACGGTGCAATTAAGACAGCAACAGTAACAAACCGCCAGCAGGAATATAACTATGCTGTTCTTACGGCACAGAATGTAAAAAAACTTCTCAGAACCTTTGCTGATTACACAGAGGCACTTAAGAGAGTTAACAACAGTGACGAGACACAGACTGTTACGGTTAACGGCGTGGCTTACTACATTCTTCCCGAATTTGACCAGGGCGGTAAGAGCACAATCACAGGCTTTACCGGCGAACAGTGGTACACGGCTGACACTTGGAACACTTTCGTTGACAAGCGTAACGCTCTTGCAAAGCTGCTCCTTGTTGACGGCGCGGCTGTAAGCGGCTACACCTACGCAAACGGTGCGGCTGACAAGTACACACGCGGTAACCTTACTAACGTTGAGCAGACACAAATCGACACGGCTGTTGCCGAGTACGATGCCGCACTTGCAGCACTCCAACTTAAGACAATGTCCGAATATACGGACAGCAGCAACAAAACGTATGATACCCTTAACGCACAGGTTGAAACAATGCTCGCAGAGCTTGCCGGCAAGAAGCCTGTATTTACAATCGAGAACGGCGAACTTAATGAAAAAGGCGGCGAAGTTACAAAATTCAAAGGTTATGCCGAGCTTGAGGCTGTTGCAGCAACTGTAAAAGCCATAGAGGCAACCGAAAACCTTGTAGATAAGTATGCCCAATATGAAGCAGCTATTAACTCTTTCAACAACAAGTATAACGAAGTTAAGGCCGCAAGTGAGCCTATTGATGAAAGCGGTTGGCTTGATATTTTTGAGCACTTGTCAATGCTTGTTAACGGCACTACAACAAGCGTAACACCCGATAATATCCTCGCAAAGTTTGTAGAATACTATGTTGATAGTGAGAACAAAATAATAGATGATATTGAAGCTATCATGACAGCGTATTCAAACGTAAAGAAGGGTACACATCTTGCGGAGGGTGAAAAAGTATACGCTTATAACTCTCAGGATGAAATTAACGCACAGGTGAAGGCTCTTTATACGTTGCTTAGCACAACAAGCCTTCCCGCAAAGGCTGTAAGCGAAGCAATAGAAAGCGCCAGAAACGAAGCAGCGGCAACGTTTATCGTTTACAATCCCTACAACCTTCAGGCTTACAGTCCCGAGTACGCAAACCACCACCCGCTGTACAATGCTTTCGGCGATTCTACACCCGACGGTATTGCCGGCTTTGTTAAGTACACATCAGGTTCAATAGATAAGCTGGAAGAAGCTATCGGTAAAATTAATAATTCCTACAACCTGCTTAAGGCAAACGTTGCGGAAATCAATACAACAGCAGATACTCTGCTTGCAAATGCAGGCCTTAAGGAAGTAACCAACGTGCCTTGCCTGCTCGTAGAAGCAAACGCAAAGATGGATATTCTTAAGGGTGCTCTCGACGGTGCTGTACAGGCTATTGACAGAAAAGTTACAGCTGTCAACCCCGCCGACAACACACAGAATATCGAAATGCTGAGATATACTGCCAAGTCCAACGCAGAGCTTAAGGCAGTATATGAAAAGGCACTTGCTTACTATGAAGCAAACGCAACAGAAACAACAAACGAAAAAGGCGAAACAGTTATAACAACAGCTCTTACAGCGGAAGATCAGATTGAAATCGACAAGCTTGTATTTATGCTTCTCGACGAAATCGAAGACTCCAGATTACTTCTTTCCGAAGCTGTTGATAACGACCACTGGACCTGGAAGTATTATGATGCAGCCAATAATGAGATCACCGATATTTCCGGTGACAACGCTGACTTGATTGCTTATGCAACTTGTGAACCGACAAACGCTGATTATTTCACAAAAGATAAGTGGAACGCTCTTCTTCACGAGGCAACCAAGGTTTACGGTAAGGACAACGGTCTTGTTCTCAACAAAGCTTACTATAATTTCCTTATCAACGAACTTAAGACACCGTATGTTGATCCTTCAGGTCTTGCCGACCTTAGCGCACACTGGGATAAGGACGGTTGGGCTATTGTAGGCGAAGACGGCAAGGTTTCTGACAAATCCAACATCTTCGACGGTACGTGGGGTACTTACGTTTCCGCTTACAACAAAGCACTTGACCTCTACAACGACTACATAAATACGGAAGTTGAGTCGCTTACAGCTGATCAGCAGGCGCAGATTAATACTGCTGCCGAGAATGTATATATAACAAGAAATGCTCTTCAGCTTCTTACGTTCAAGTTCGATAAGGACGATATGTACGACGACGTACAGGCTATCTATAATAACACGCTCCTTCCCCTTATCCAGAAGGTAAGCGTAATGAGATATGGTTACGAATACGTTCTTGATGAAAACGGTGAGAGAACCGGCGCTATTCAGCCCTCTGCCGATCCGAAGTCTTCGGCTGCAGAGTCTGTATACCTCTATAACAACATAACGCCCGAACTGGAGGCTCTTATTGACAGACTTTACGTAGAGTTTGCAAGCAATGCACCTACAGCTAACTTCGGCGCATGGGGTACAGAGGACCAGCCCGGCGAAGGTCTGAAGCTCTACAATCAGATACTTGAGCTTACAGCAAGTGTTACACCCAAGTCGAGCGATGACGCAAGCCTCGTTGCCGGTATGGAAGACCTCAAGGCGAACTACATCGCTGGTGTCTGGACACCGAGCACACAAAATTATACATCTGACCTGCTTAACAACGATCAGGTTGGAAAACTCGATGAAATGCTCACAGAAGCTCAGAACTATATCACACCTGCCGCAAATGCCACAGCTGATAGAGTTGCGAGCCTCATGACCGAAACCACAAAGATATTCAACTACACAACTGCTCAGGGCGCTTATCAGGATATCCGCGCAACTGACCTTCAGTTTGCAGAGTATATGAGAGAAGAAGAGCTCTTTGCGTTCATGGAGTTGACGGTAAGCAGTACTGTTCTTTACTACTATGGCGGAACGTATGAAATACCGATGTTCAATGAAGTAGTTGTAGCGCAGTATAAGAGTGCTGTTGAAACCTTCTTCAATAAGCTCGAGTGGCCGTGCATCTATGAGATTAACGGCTTGAAGTGGAGCAAGGGTGACAAAGATCATGCAGCTTCTATAACCGGATACGGATACGAAAACGGCACATATACGGGCTCAGTAGACGCTGTTGTTCAGATACTCAACCAAGTTGGTTCAAGGTCTCCGATCTATGCAATGGTAGCTGCAGCACCAAATACATTCAATGCAGATCCGTACAACTGGCTTTGCCAGAACGCGTTTAAAGTAATTCCCGGCACCTACTCTGATGCGAACAAGAGAGGCGACGAGACCGTTCTTAGCAAATATACTCTTGCTGAAGGCGAAACATATCCCAAGGCATATAATGCCGGTGCAAATTGGTACACCGAAGGCTATGCATATTACACCGATGGTGGAAATGGTTACTATCTGTATAGCAGTAATACAAACGGAACCTGGTTTACGGATATAACCGGAGTAGAATCCAATAGGGAAGATGCATTATTGGAGGACTACGGATATACAATTGGAGAAATGTTAGTCGAATCTGATATTACGGGTTCATATGCTTGGGAACTTGGTGAATATGGGGTATATGAATATTATTCATATGCGGATTACTTAAATGACCCATCAAGAGATGGTTGGAAGCCTAGTCACAATTCAGGTTTGGTGGCTTCTGCAGAAGTGTCACAGGAGATGTTTGACTATTATGCAACTGCCTTGTATGATCAGTTATGTGCACTTCAGCTTCGTCCTGCTACTGAGGCATACAGAGACGTTTACAACACGTATCTGAGCGTAATGGGTGAGCATATTGCTGACGGCGACTGGGACGATGATAAAACCTTCAGTTCAGGTACGACAACCAATGTAGACTTTAAGTTCTATAACGTTGGTCAGGTAAGCAAAATTACCGGTATGTACAGCGAACTTAAAAATGATGCTGTACCGCCCTACGGTATCGTTCTCAGAAGCATGTACCCTGGTTTCACTGTTCAGTATATGCAGACAGAGGACTATTCGGATGAGACAAACAACCCCTGGTATAACCTTGTCTATAGTCCTGTTGATAGTGAAAATTATAATCCCAATTCGTTTATTAACAAATTTATAAGTACTCCAGAAGCGGAAAGGATAACTATTGATCAGGCAGCAAAGGTTAATAGTTATAATGTGGGTACAGCAGACGATGACAATTATAAGTCAATAATGGAAACACTTATTGATGATTATCTGTCACAGCTTGAGTTTGATGACCTTGTTTTTGACAAGCTGGATGCTGTTGTAGCTGCCTTCCTCGGCGATAAACTTCCTGTGGTTCTTGGAGATGGAGAGGGAAGTATTAGCGGAGCACTTAGACAAGATGGCTTTACAGTCGGTGTTAACTATGGCGGTAAATTCTATCCGTTAAGTTACTACAAAGAAGACTCTCTGCTTGAGGTTGCAGCTGTTCTAAGAGACAATGATATTCTTGCAGAAGGTCAGATTATTGTTGAAAAAATCGGCGAACAGGGCAAATATATGTGGAGCGGAGAGACCTTCCCCGCCAGCGGTATAGAGTTCACAGATGGCCTCAAGGGTACTTTCTATACTTCAACGACCGATCAGAACAAGATTGACAGCCCGAATCAGGGTCATAACAGTATGCTGTATGGCTTCCTTAACGCTCTTAATACACAGCTTGAACTCAAGTCGGTTAAGATCCAAAAGGAGAACAACAATGATCAGAAGGACTACCTGACTGAGGCATTAAGTGCGGCAGCCTTCGCAAAAGAGAACGAGGCTAAGTACGATAAGACTCATACTTCCTGGGGGACATTTGAAACTGAGTACGCAAATGCACAGGCTCTCTTGGATAATGTAGATAATTACAATATTACACACCAGGAACTTTTCGATAACCAGACTTCAGCTCTTCTCAAAGCAATTGAAAACCTTCAACTTCTTGCCGATAACTATGCTCCTTCTATGACACTTAAGACTTCGGTAAGCGGTGTTAAGGACTTCTACAGCAAGGGTGCTTATGCGGTACAGCTCAGCACGGCTGACCCCGAAAGTTATAAGGGAGCAGGCGAAAAACCTGAGGAAAAAGCAAACCCTGCAGCAGGTACGTTCTTCGTTCCAAACAGCAGCGGTTACTCACTTATCGTTTACACCAACGAGCTCAACCCCAGAATTGTTATCAATCTGGAAGACCTTGAGCAGAAGCTGGCAGAAGGTACAGACGGCGGCGCAGACGTTATGCAGGATGCTGCAAAGAAGGAGTTCATCTCCATTAACGCTGTAAGAACAAGCGGTGTTGTAACTAACGTTATTGCAGGTACAATTGTTCCCGCACAGAAAGAAAATCCGGAAACTATGAGCGTACTTCCAACTGCGCAGGCAACATCAAACAGCGCTGTTACGGTTGAAAACGCTTCAACGGTTAAGGGTTCATCTGCGTTTGCGATTCTTGCTCCCAAGTTTGTTGAAGGCACAGCCACACAGGCTGCACTTTACACAATTGAAGCCCGCGACGGTTCAGTAAGAAGCACTGAGACAGGAACAGTTAACGGCAACAACGCTGACCAGTTCGAATTCGGCGGCGCAGGTCAGGAACCCGTTGATATCGTAAAGGATAATAACGGTAAGATTGCAATTTACATCTATTACTACAGCCTTAAGGCTGAAGACGGTACTGACGAAGGTATCAACGCAGACGGTTCTGCTCTTGCAACTCCCGCGATTAATGGTACTCACGTTCCCAGTGCACTTCTTTCCGGCGAGCCCGGCTTCAAGGGTGCTGACTGGAGAAACGGCATTCTTCTTCAGAGACACTTCTCCGACTCTCACAGAGTCTGGGAATACGTTTCCGAGGTTAAGAAGAACAAGAATAATCAGTACAGCGTAAACGGTACAATCGGTGTACCCGTTTACAATGACCCGAACTTCGGTTATCTCAACACCGGTAGCTTCTACTACGTGCTTGATAGAAATGCCGATGCAAATACTGTTGACGGTAAGGTTATTGCAGAATACAACTCCGGCAATGATTCCGTTGCAGGATGTATGGACTATGACAGAGCTACAGCAGCAAAGACAGCAATGATTAAAGCTATCAATGCTATGACCGAAACAGAGTTTGCAGTAATGAAGAAGTCCGGCAGATTCTATAACTACGGTGACTACTACACCAATGAATACGGTGAAGTACTGAAATACGATAACGGCGAGCCTCAGTGGGTCAACTGGTCACAGTCCCTTAACAATAAGGTTGAAAACGGCGACCTCGTATTTGTTCACGTTGTTGACAGATGGGGTAACGTTGTAAACAGAATTGTTGAAATTACAAACCTTGATGAGTATGCTCCTTCGGTTAACTCTGCTGCTTCCGGTGCGGTTACAATTATGGAAGATGGCGGTTCAGGTATTGCAGATATTCAGGTTCACAACGGTGATTTCAGCCTTGGTGAATTCGAATACCAGATCAGCCAGAGCCAGAACGTAAAGCTTGAAAACGGTCAGGTTACAAACAAGGCAGAAGTTAACTGTGCAAGTAACGTACTGACAATAATTAACCTCGTACCCGGTAAGACTTATTACATCGGTGCAGAGGATAAGGCAGGTAACAGAGGCACAACAGCTGTTAAGGCAGATGCAAACGGTCATATCGCAATTACCATTGAAAATGAGTTTGTACAGACCGGCGAGGATATGGGCTTTGAGGGTACATCAACCTTCACACTCAACGGCACAGATACAATTATTCTCAACTCCGGCGACGTATCATCCGTTATTAATGCAGATATTGGCGGTAACGTTTTCGCAAACCGCACAATCAGACATTACATTACAACAACGGATAGCGTAACAGCACTCAAGACAGTTTACCAGGACGGCACTGTTGAAGAGTACACAGCTGAAAACGCTACAGTTAAGAATAACGGTGACGGTACACTTACATGGACAATCAAGCGTAAGCTTACTGAAGGCGAGCATACATACAAAGTTTATGCTAAGACTAACGGTGCGTACGAGAACTTCTATGCACTTGCTGTAATCAACGCAACAACAAGAACCGTAAAGGTCGAGTGTACTAACGTTGGTCAGGGTGCAACAGTTCTTACGTTCAGCGGTTCGCTTTCGTTTGATATTGCAAACTATGTTTCAAAGGAAGTTCCTTACGGAGCAAAGGTAACAATATCAGCCACAGCTTATACAACTTATGAGGGTTGTGAATTCTATTACTGGATTAACAACACAACTGACAGAATCATCAACACTTCAGACGTTTATGAGTTCAAGGCTGTTGCCAACGCTGATTACATTGCACAGTTCACAAATAACTCAACATGTATTGACGGTAAGAAGTTTGTCATTTACGTAAACAACGCAAAGAACGTTATCGAAAGATTCGAGCTTGCCGACGGTGAAAATTACACAGTTCCCACCGGCCCCGTTCTTCCCGATTACACATTCAAGGGTTGGAGTATGACAAAGGCTGAGGTTCTTGCAAGCGACAAGAACACCATCATTGTTGAGCCGATTTATGAGCTTAATGTAACCAACACAGTTACAATCACAGAGGGTAACTACACCGCAACCGGTGCCGGTATCTACGCAGCAGAGGATAACGAGAGAGCTGTTGTCACAATCAGCACAAGCGAGAAGAATGATGACGGTCAGGAATTCCTCTACTGGATTGATGCAGATACCAATGAAAAGGTTTCCTACTCAAGAACTTACACATTCTTCTGCGTAAAGGATACTGAACTTACTCCCGTTTACGGTGATGCTTCAAGTGTTAAGGCTGAGCCCATCGTAAGAATTACCGAGGTTAAGTTCAACGCACTCAGCGGTAAGGTCAGCTTCTTTGCTGAGCGTTCCGTACCCGAAGACTTTGTAATTCTTCAGACCGGTATCGTTGTTACCAAGACCGAGACTATCGGAACAAACGAGGACGTATTTGTTGTTGGCGGCGCATCCACCGCAGCAGGTACCTCAACAAGCACCGCAAACAACGGTTTCTACAGTGCAAATACTGCTGTTGCAACAGGTCAGACAGTCTGGGCAAGAGCATACGTAATTTACGAAACTGCAGACGGTGAAATCTTTGAGGCATATGGCCCCGTAGTTTCATACACGGTTGACTAATCCCTAACTAATGTCACAGCGTGCCGCTTAACCCCGGCACGCTGTTGTCCTTTAGGAAGCAAAAAAATAATTTTGTAAAGAATTTGCTACGGAGGTACACCATGGCAGCAATTACAGCTTTTTTTGAATCAATCTTTATTAAAATCCTCACTTTCATTATCGGTTTGCTCGTTGCAGTTCCGGTACCTGCTCATATTTACGATGCACCCAAGGGAGAAACCTTCGACGTGAAAATTATGAGCTATAACGTTTACGTTGCAGGTGCAGGTGAAAGCAGCCCCGAAAACAGAACGGAGCTTGTTGTTAAAACTATCCGTTCTGAAATGCCCGATTCCTTTGGTCTGCAGGAGGCAGACTGGGGCTGGGTGAGCCGAATCAGCGAGGCTATGCCCGAATATGCCTGGGTCGGTGTCGGCAGAGACGACGGCGAGCAGGGCGGCGAATTCTCCCCCGTTTTCTATCTGAAGGATAAGTATAACCTTATCGATTCGGGTACGTTCTGGCTTTCAAAGACACCTGAAAAGCCCTCACGCGGCTGGGACGCAATGCTCAAGCGCATCTGTTCCTACGCTGTTCTTGAGGATAAGGAAACAGGCAAGCGCTATGCCCACTACAATGCTCACTTTGACCATATGGGTAAAAACGCACGTGCAAACAGCGCAGAGCTTATTGTTGAAAAGACAGCCGGCTACGAAATTCCCGTTGTGCTTACGGGTGACTTCAACTGCGATGAGGGCACTGCCCCCTATAACACAATTGTAAGCGGCAGCTTTGCCGATACGAAATACATTGCCAAGGACACAATGGATATCGGTTCTTTCCATAACTTCGGTATGAATGACGTTTATGACGGCAGATCACCCATTGATTTTATCTTCGTTACGGCAGGTAAGGGCTATGCGAAGAACTACCGTGTGCTTGACCAGAAGGTTGACGGCAGATATTCTTCCGACCATTTCCCGGTTGTTTCCGAAATTCAGCTTTGCTATGAAGAAGAATTGACAGAGCAGCTGCGAGTAATGTCCTATAACCTTCGTTACAGCGACCCGCTTCAGCGCCTTACAGGTGTAACGGGCGTTATCAATCAGGTTGCTCCCGACGTGCTTGGTACTCAGGAGGCAACACCCGAGTGGATGCAGTATCTCAATATTGCTTACGGCGACGTTTACGGCTCTATTGGTGTCGGTCGTGATGACGGTGCAAATGCAGGCGAATATTCAGCTATTTTCTACAGAAAAGATAAGTTAAAGGTTGTTGACAGCGGCACATTCTGGCTTTCCGAAACACCTGACGTTCCCTCGGGCAGCTGGGGCACAGCCTGCT
Organism: Acutalibacteraceae bacterium; assembly: GCA_045654045.1. Classification (GTDB taxonomy): domain Bacteria; phylum Bacillota; class Clostridia; order Oscillospirales; family Acutalibacteraceae; genus UBA8612. The sequence goes on along the minus strand of JAZOMP010000132.1, from coordinate 5,053 downwards.
GGAGAATCTGTACATGGGCTGTGTTTGAAAGACTCAGTGACGGCAAGCAGTTTGTCCACCTCAACACTCACCTTGACCACGTCAGCGAGGAAGCACAGCTTCATCAGGCAGCAATGGTTATCGAAAAGGCAAAAAGCTTTGATATTCCCGTTGTTATTACGGGCGATATGAACGTTACTCCCGATTCTTCAGTTTACGCTGCTTATGCCGCAGAGTTTGACGATACCCGAGTCGAAGCACCCGTAACCGACGATTACCCGACCTACAATGCCTTTGATGAAAACAGAGCCAAGGAAGATATGCCGATTATCGACTTCTGCTTCTCAAAGGGCTTCACAGCGCAGAAGTTTGACGTTATTGACGGCAACTACTCCTCCGACCATTTTGCAATCTGGTCAGAGCTTTCGTTTACAGGCGAAGAAAAATAATGAAAAATGCAAAAATAATTCTCGCTTCTGCTTCGCCGAGAAGGCGTGAACTTTTAGCGCAGGCAGGCTTCGAGTTTGAGGTTATAACCTCGGACGTTGACGAGGTTGTTGACCCCGGATTAACACCCGATATGCTTGTTATGAGTCTTGCAAGGCAGAAGGCGCAGGCGGTAGCGGTCAACCGTGAAGATTTTGTCGTAATCGGCTCGGATACGGTTGTTGTGCTTGATTCACAAGTCCTCGGTAAGCCGAAGGACGAGGCACATGCAGTAAAAATGCTCGAAAGCCTTTCGGGCAGGACACATGAGGTCTATACGGGTGTCTGCATTGCCTACGGCGGAGAAACACACAGCTTTTTTGAGTGTACAAGGGTAAATTTCTGCGAGCTTGATCCGGCACAAATTAACGCTTACGTCGCAACAAAAGAGCCTATGGACAAGGCAGGCGCATACGGAATTCAGGGCAAGGGCTGTGTGCTTGTTGAGGGAATAGAGGGCGACTACTTCAACGTTGTCGGCTTCCCCGTTTCACGCTTTTGCCGTGAGTACAAAAAACTGGTTGACAAGCAGTAAAAAAGTGATATAATAAACCGTGATTTGAAATTGAGTTTCAGTTTCAAATCACGGTATTTTTCGTTTTGGAAAAGTGAAAGTTTTCTTTAAATAAGCCGAAAGGTGAATTCTTATGTCACAGTACAACACAAAGCAGGGCGAAACGCTGCTCCGATTTTTAAAAGAAAACAGCTCCCGCCATTTTACCGCCGCCGAAATTGAAACACAGCTTGCTGCTACGGGCGAAAAGCTCGGCAAGGCTACCGTTTACCGAAGGCTTGACCGCCTTGTGGAGGAGGGTCTTGTGCGCCGTTTTGTGGCGGACGATGCGAAAAGCTGCTGCTATCAGTACGTGGGTGACGAGCGTTGCAAGGAGCATTTCCACCTTAAATGCTATAAGTGCGGTGAGCTGATTCACGTTGAGTGCGATTACCTTGACAAAATGCAGGCTCATATTTTCGAGCACCACGGCTTTACCGTGGACAGAGAAAAAATTACAATCTGCGGAGTGTGTGAAAAATGCAGCGTTTAATAAAAACAATATCCCTTTTGCTGTGCCTTGCCCTGGTTTTCTGCTTTACAGGCTGTAAGGACGGTGCACAGAACGAGGAGAAAAACGAAAAACTGAGTATAGTCTGTACGCTGTTTCCGCAGTATGATTTTACCCGACAGCTTGTCGGTGACAAAGCGGAGGTTACCTTGCTTTTAACTCCCGGTACAGACAGCCACAGCTATGACCCGAGCCCCGTTGATATGGTTAAAATCAACGAGAGCGACCTGTTTATCTACACGGGTCAGCTTATGGAGGGCTGGGCGGCAGAGGTTGTCGGCTCGCTTGACGAAAGCGTTGCCGTTTTAAGCCTTGCCGAAGGTAAGAGGCTCAAGGAAAATGCAGATATTCATTCTGACCACGCCGAGGAAGACCACGACCATTCGGCTGACCCTCATATCTGGACCTCTCCGGTTAACGCTATGCTTATCGTGCAGGAAATCTGCGATAAAATTTGCGGAATTGACCCTGGAAACGAAGCGTTTTACAGGGGTAATGAAAAAGAGTATCTCAATAAATTAAATGAGCTTGATTCCACAATCCGTACCGTTGCTGACAAGGCGGAAAACAAAACGGTTGTTATGTGTGACCGCTTTGCTCTTACTTATTTTTGCGAGGAATACGCTCTGGATTATATTGCAGCCCTTGATGCGTGTACCTCCAATACTGAGCCCAGCCCTGCAGTTATAGTTGAAATAACAAAGGCGGTTAAGGGTAATAACATTCCTGCTGTTTTCTGTGCAGAGCTTTCTAACCGCAAGGTCGCCGAAGCGGTTTCCGACCAGACGGGTGCGGCTGTGCTTGAGCTTCATTCCTGCCATAATTTGTCGGCAGACGATTTTAATTCGGGCGAAACCTACCTTTCGCTCATGTACAAAAACGCAAATAACTTGAAAATTGCTTTAGGTGTAAATTAATGGAAAAAATTGTTGAAGTAAAAAATTTAACAATGAGCTACGAGCGTATGGAGGTCCTCAAAGACGTCAGCTTTTCGCTCGGTCAGGGTGAATGGCTGAGCATTGTCGGCGAAAACGGCTCGGGCAAAACAACCCTGCTCAAGGGTGTTGCCGGTTTGCTACCGCTCAAAGAGGGAAGTGTCAGCTTCGGCGGAGGTGTTACAAGAAAAACTGTAGGTTATCTGCCGCAGCAGACAGCTGTTCAGCGTGATTTTCCTGCCTGCGTGCACGAGGTTGTGCTTTCGGGTTGTACGGGCAGTATGTTCGGCTTTCACACCCGTGCGGACAAGCACCGTGCACACGAAGCAATACACGAGCTTGGCATAGAGGAAATTCACCACAGACCGTACTGTGATTTGTCGGGCGGTCAGCAGCAGAGGGTGCTGCTTGCCCGTGCGCTTTGCGCAACGCAGAAGCTCTTGCTTCTCGACGAGCCGGTTACGGGCCTTGACCCGCTTGTTTCTGCGGAAATGTACGCCTCAATCCACGCCCTGAACAAGAAAAGGGGAGTTGCGGTAATAATGGTTTCGCACGATATTGCAGGTGCGGTAAAATATTCGGACAAAATTCTTCACATCGGCAGTTCAGTAGAATTTTTCGGTACAACCGAAGAATATCTTGCAAGCGAGCTCGGAAGAAGATTTGCAGGGGAATAAGCCGGTTAAATAATAAATAAGAAAAATTTTTTAAAAAAGTGCTTGACAATTGGTATATTAATGTATATAATATACTTCGTTGTTGGGGAATAGTGTAACGGTAGCACGACAGACTCTGACTCTGTTTGTTGGGGTTCGAATCCCTATTCCCCAGCCAAAAGGAAAGCATCAACCAATAGGTTGGTGCTTTGTTTTTTTATGAATCCGGGAATAGGGATTCGAACAGCGAAGGGAATCCGCCAAAGGCGGACAAACTCTCCTGTGGAGAGTTTGCCGAGTCGCAACGAGCAGAGCGAGGCGATAAAAATCCCTATTCCCCAGCCAAAAGGAAAGCATCAACCAATAGGTTGGTGCTTTGTTTTTTTATGAATCCGGGAATATTGTTTTCAAAAAGGATACCGGTTGCACTTTCCGTTTACCTATGATATAATATAAAAAACAAATATTATACTGCCACCGGGTAGTGAAATGCAAAAAGCATTCGTTTGCGCATCGTTAGGTCTTTGAAGATGTGCAGTACGGGTGCTTGTTTTTTAGGAGCGAATAAAGTGAAAAAATATTTTTCAAAGGCAGAAATTATTTTGTGGAGCGTTTCCGTGCTGTTGATTACGGCTTCTTTCTGCGTGTTTGACCGTGAGAAGTATCTTACCCTGACAGCCTCGTTAATCGGAGTAACTTCGCTTATTTTTAACGCAAAAGGAAACCCTTTCGGACAGCTTTTAATGGTTGTGTTCAGTTTGCTTTACGGTATAATTTCATACGGCTTTGCCTATTACGGCGAAATGGTTACTTACCTCGGTATGACCTTGCCGATGGCTGTTTTTGCTCTTGTATCGTGGCTGAAAAATCCGTACAAGGGCAACAGGGCGCAGGTTAAGGTTAACAGCATAAGCAAAAAAGAAATACTGTTTATGTGTTGGGTAGCTTTAATAATAACGGTGATATTTTATTTTATACTGAAGCGTTTCAATACTGCGAATATTATACCGAGCACAATTTCGGTTACAACAAGCTTTGTTGCGGCTTACCTCACCTTCAGGAGAAGCCCGTTGTTTGCTCTTGCATATGCTTCAAATGACGTTGTGCTGATTGTTATGTGGATAATGGCGAGCGTATATGATATACGGTATGTTTCTGTGGTAGTGTGCTTTGCCGCATTTTTTGTAAACGATATTTACGGCTTTATAAGCTGGCAGAAGATGAAAAGAAAACAAAGCGAAAAACAGTAATGCTTTCGGATAATTCACTTGAATTTAACTGAATTTACTGTTATTATTTTACTGTATCAAATCCGAAAGGAAGTAATATTTATGTTAACGTCATTCTGGTCTTTTATTGCAAGCGTTGTAACCTTCTTTATGATGGTTGGCGGTATGTTTATCGGTGTCAACGATGGCTCTGACACGGTAACAAACTATAAGGATACCGTAAACAGCATTTCCGCTTACACAAACACAATTGAAACCGCCATTCCCCAGACAGACCTTTACGATATTATTCAGGGTCATTTCGATGCTCCCCTTGCCGAAGGCAAGACAGAGAAAAAGTGTATTGTTCTCGGCTACGACGGCTGCCGTGCAGACGCACTTGCACTTATCGACGGCAGCTATGACAGCGCTATAGATTATCTCAACAAAACAGGCGGACAGACAAGCCTTGTTTACTGCGGCGGTGTCAACTACCCCGAAATCAACAAGCAGGACACCTCAACTGCCCCCGGCTGGTGCTCAATACTTACGGGTGAGTGGGCAAGCGTAACGGGCATTACGGGCAACTCAATCACAAAGACTACAGACTTCAAGCCCCTTTTCATTACCCTTGTTGAAAACGAAAAGGCAGAGCCAGCCGCTTTCTACGTTTCGTGGAACGGTCACTTTGTAAATGACGATTCTACGTACAGACTCGACAGAGC
>JAZOMP010000131.1:0-9097 GCA_045654045.1 Acutalibacteraceae bacterium | reverse complement strand
TGCAAGAGCAAAGGCTGAAAAAGAAGCCAAGGCAGCAGAAAAGGCAGCAAGAAAGGCACAGAAGCTTTCCGGTTCAGAGAGAAGAAGCCTTATCTTTATGCTCGGCGGTCTGTTCTTCCTCTTCTGCGGTACAAACGCAATCACAACCTTCTTCGCTCTGTTTGCTGCTGAGGTGCTCGGCAAGACAACAGCTCAGGCAACAATTATGACAACGGTATTCGCTGTCTGCTCCGCTATTGCCGCAATTCCCGCAGGCTGGCTCGGCAAGAAAATCGGCAGAAAGAAGACAATACTTATCGGTCTTGCCGTGTTTATGGCAGCTTTCGTTCTCTATCTTTTAACCCGTACGGATGCAATCGTCTGGGCAGTTCTTGTTCTCGGCGGCTTTGCAAATATGTTCATTACCGTCAACACCCTTCCTCTTGTTCTTGAAATCGGCGGTAACGATAAGGTCGGTACCTTCACAGGTTACTACTACACCGCTACATTCTCCGCTCAGATTGCTTCCCCCATCGTTTACGGTGTTGTCCGTATGCTTTCCGGTACGTATATGTCCCTTTTCTACTACAGCCCCATTATGTTCGTTCTCAGCCTTCTCTGTATCCTTGTTGTCAAGCACGGCGAAGCCCTGCCCGACGCAGTTATCAAGGCAGCACAGCAGGACGATTAATCAGCTAAGCTTATATGCGGCAGAGGAGCGTATCCTCTGCCGCAAGTACTCATACATAAATAAAAAGGATGATTTGCTTTGGCACAGAAACTTACAAAAAAGCAGAACATAGTCCAGACCGTTAAATTCGCTATCTTTTCAATGGGTGCAGGAATTATCCAGACGGTTTCCTTCACTCTTCTCAACGAGGTTTTCAAGCTCGATTACTGGAAGGCGTATCTTCCGGCACTTATTCTTTCCGTGCTTTTCAATTTCACGGTAAATCGCAAATTTACTTTTAAATCAGCAGCTAACGTTCCCATTGCAATGCTCAAGGTTGCCGGCTACTACTGCGTTTTTACTCCCCTTTCAACCTGGGGTGGTGACGCGCTTAAGGCATGGCTTGACGTAACCTTTGCATCTACTGCCTCGTGGAACGAGTATATAGTTCTTGCGTTGACGATGCTTCTCAACCTTTCCACAGAATTCCTTTTCTGCCGCTTCGTTGTTTACAGAAACAACATAAACACAAACGAGCTTGGCAAAAAGGAGCAGGAGAAGCTCAGTCGGCAATAAAGAACACAAGTATTTTAGTTTAAGGAAAATCTTTTCTATGAAAAAGCTTTTGTGCATAAGCCTTTGCCTTGTGCTTGCCGTATCAGCCCTTGCGGGTTGCTCCGCTACGGGCAAAAACGTTCTCACGATAGGTGAGGCGAAGGTAGACGGTGAAATTTTTGCATATTATTTTGACAGCGTCTATGCCGCAACCGAAGTCAGGGGCGGCGACCTTCTTGACACCGACGCTATTGTTGATTCGGCTGTTGACAGATGCTGTGAATACGTCGGAGCGGTTACGCTGTTTGCCCAGCTCAACTTAAGGCTTTCGGCTGACGAAAAAAAGGCAATAGCCGACGACACAGAGGACGTGTGGACTCTTTATTCCGAGTATTACACCGCTGCAGGAATCAGCAAACAGACGGTACACAGAATAAAAGAAGCCGAGTATATGCGCAAGGCGCTGCTACTTTATTATTTCGGTGAGGGCAGCGAATACGAGGTAAGCGAGGAAGAAATTGAATACTATTTCGACCTTACCTACGTTGAATTTTACGCCGTGAACGGCTACTTCACAACCGTTGACGAAAACGGCAACACCGTTGAGCTGACCGAGCAGGCGAAGGCTGACCTGAGAGCCGAGTTTGAATTGAAGCGTCAGAAGGTTGTAAACGGAGCGGAGCTTTCCGAAGTAAATTCAGGCAATGCCGTAGAGCCGAACTTCGTTGCAGTTTCAAGCACGGCATACCCCGAGGATTTCCTTTCAAAGGTTGCCGGACTCGGATATGATGAGCCTACGGTTATTGAAACAAAGGAATATATCTTCCTCGTTGTCAGAACAGACGCCAAGGAAGGCGAAAACAGCAGCTACAGCAGCTACCGTACAAGTTACATCGAAGCCCTGCGCGGCGAAATGCTGACAGACCGACTTGTCCAGACGGGTAAGGATTACGGGCTTGAGCGTGAGAATTCAAGGCTTGACAGAATAGCCCGCAACGTTGTAGATGCACGCAACGAAAGAAAGTAAGGGGATAAGGCGATGGCTGTTTTTGTAAGAGAAAAGGCATTTTATAAAACCTTCTTTTCAATGGTATTCACCATTGCAATGCAGAATATAATCGTCTATGCGGTAAACCTTGCCGACAACGTTATGATAGGCGGCTACAGCGAGCTTTCGCTTAGTGCCGTTGCCGTTGTAAACCAGATTCAGTTTATGCTTCAGATGATTGCCCTCGGTACGTCAAACGGTCTGACTGTGCTTTCCTCACAGTACTGGGGCACCAAGCGCACCGAGCCTATAAGGCGTGTGTTTACCGTTTCGCTTGCCTTTGCAACTGTGCTTACAATGGTAATTTTTCTTGCCGTACAGCTTGTGCCTCACGGTGTGCTCACTCTTCTCACCAACCAGGCGGCGGTAGTTGAGGAAGCCAAGCCGTATCTGTTTATAGTAAGCTTCTCTTATCTGCCCTTTGCGTTTTCACAGCTTATGCTTGCGCTTATGCGAAGCGTCGAAAAGGTTAAAATTGGCTTTGGTGTTTCCGTTGTTGCTCTTGTGGTAAACGTTGCGCTTAACTACGTGCTTATCTACGGCAAATTCGGATTCCCGATGCTCGGTATAAAGGGCGCGGCAATTGCAACGCTTGTTTCAAGAATAGTTGAGTTTGCCGTTGTGGCGGTTTACGTTTTCGCGGCGGATAAAAACGTAAGGCTTAAATTTTCCGACCTTGTAAAGCTTGAAAAAAGCTATATAAAAGACTACGTTAAATACGGCTGTCCCCTCGTGCTTTCTGCAGGAAGCTGGGGCATAGCAATGACTATACAGGGCGCAATTCTCGGCCACCTCGGCTCTGAAACGGTGCTCAGTGCAAACAGTATTGCCAGCACGGTTTTCCAGATTGTAAGCGTTATCGCCTATGCCGGCAGCAGCGTTGCGGGTGTAATAATCGGCAAAACCGTTGGCGAAAACAGAATTGACGACGTAAAGAAATACACCAAAACCCTGCAGGTGCTTTTCCTTATTATCGGTATACTTTCGGGTCTGGTGCTGTTTTTGTTCAAGGATGAGTTTATTTCGCTTTTCGACGTCGGTGAGGAAACCCGTAAGCTTGCCGACACGTTTATGACAATACTTTGCGTTACCCTTGTCGGTACGGCATACGAAGCCCCCGTGCTCTGCGGTATTGTTGCAGGCGGCGGCGAAACGGATTTTGTTTTCAAGAACGACCTTATATTTATGTGGGGCATAGTTCTTCCGGCGGCGGTGCTTTCGGCGTTTGTGTTCCATTTTCCGCCTGCCGTTACCTTTGCCTGCCTCAAGGTTGACCAGGTGCTCAAGTGTGCGGTTGCCGTTGTAAAGGTAAACCGCTATAAATGGATTAAAAAGGTTACAAGATAAATTTTTTAATTGTTGACAGAAAAAAACAGTTGTGATATAATTCAAACTGTACTATAGGTTAGTATCCTAATTCGCAAATTATGAAAGGTTTGGTGTATTACTTATGAAAAAAATATGCGCAGTTCTTCTTGCACTTGCATTTGTTTTTGCAACTGCATCCGTTGCTCTCGCTGCTGCCAGCCCGGTTGCTCCCACAATCGAACACATTGAGACAACAACAAAGGCTCCCACAACTGCTGCTCCCACAACAACACAGAAGGCTCCCGTTGACAAGCCCACAACCGCTGCTCCTACAACAACACAGAAGGTTGACGTTGACGAAACAACAACAAAGGTTGCCGACACAACAAAGCCCGTCGAGTCCGACACAAACCCCTCTTCTCCCGACACAGGTGTTGCTCAGACTCTCGGTAAGGCAAGCGCAGCCGCTGCAGTAGTTCTTGTTCTTTCCGCTGCAGGCGTTTACACAAGCAAGAAAAAGGTAACAGAATAATTCTGTAGCTTTAATAGCAAAACAAAGCCCCGTTGTTCTGTTCAAACGGGGCTATTTTTAATTCAGGAAGGAAACAAAATGGGAAACTATTCCAACAAGGGCTACGGCGTAATTAAAGAAAATCAGCCCGGAAAGAAGAAAAAGAGCAGATCGTTGCTTGTTGCCGTGGTGGTGCTTATTGCGGCAATACTTTGCTGTCTGAGTTATATCGGTGTGCTGCTGTTCGGGTATTTAACGGCGCAGCAGAGCTACGGCGAAATTGAAGAAATTGCCATGATAACTCCTCAATCCGGCGAAGAAGCAACCAGGGTTGACCCCGGCAATTCCGCCGTTGGCACAAGCCCGATAGACCTGCCTGCCCTGCAGGAAATCAACAGCGACGTTTACGCGTGGATTCGTATTCCCGGCACCTACGTTGATTACCCCGTGGCACAGAGTAAGGTTGAAGATAACTACTATCTCCACCGCTCAATCTACAAAAAATACCTCTTTGCAGGTATGATTTATACCCAGTCGTGCAATTCGCTGGATTTCAGCGACCCCGTAACCGTTGTTTATGGCCACAATATGCGAAGCACGACAATGTTCACCTCTCTTCACTATTTTGAAGACCCCGAGTTTTTCGATACTCACGATGTGTTCTACATCTACACGGCAGACAGAGTGCTGACATACCACGTTGTTTCGGCGTATAAGTACGACAACCGCCACATAATGAACGCCTTTGATTTTTCTGACCCCGAGGTTCTGGCGGATTATCAGGAATACGTACTCAACCCGGTTTCAACCCTGCGTAATGTCCGTGAGGGAGTAACGCTGGACGAAAACAGCAAGCTTGTAGTATTGAGTACCTGTATGTCTAACGACAAGAGCTCAAGATTTTTGGTAAACGGAGTGTTGGTAAGCGATGTCCCGATTGAACAGTAAAAAAAATAAATACGATTCCGGCAAGGAAATAACACTTAATATGGAAAAGGTCGGCGATTACAACTTTGACGATGCCTTCAAGGAGTACGTGCCGGGCGGAAAACCGAAGAAAAAGAAGAAGGGGCTTAAGGTTCTGCTTATAATTCTTCTTATATTCTTCCTTCTTATTGCCTTCACGGCAGGCGCATTCTTTTTCCTTCAGTACAAGGGAAAGCAGATGGTTTCCTACGAGGATGCAACGATTCAGACTATTGATGATGCCGAGGTTGAAAACGACGGTAAAACCGTTTATTACAACGGCAAAAAATATCGCCTCAACGAGAACATTACTTCAATTGCCTGCCTTGGTATTGATAAGGAAGACCTTGGCACAAGGGGCGACGTTATTGGTACGGGCGGTCAGTCCGACACTAATATGGTGCTCGCAATCGATACCGTAAAGGGTAAGGTTTCTGTTATTGCAATCCCCCGTGATATTATGGTTGATATAGACCTTTACACGGTAGACGGCGAATACGTCGGCAGCGGCAGAGAGCAGCTTTGCCTTGCCTACGCATATGGCGACGGTAAACACTCGAGTTGTAAAAATGCAGTTGCTTCAATTCAGCGTGTTCTCTTCGGTATTCCCGTAAACTCCTATATTTCGCTCGATATTGCGGGCGTCGGTCCGCTTAACGACTCTGTCGGCGGTGTAACCGTTGTGCCCAATGAAACGCTCGAGGGCTTCGTTGCCGGTCAGGCGGTAACGCTCTACGGTCAGAATGCGGTCAGCTTTGTCCAGGAAAGAAGCTTTGATACAAACGCCAGCCTTCGCAGAATGGAAAGGCAGGTAACCTACATCAAGGCATTTGCCTCCCAGGCAATCAAAACAGCGGTCAAGGATTTCTCCGTTATTTCAAAGCTTTACAAAACAGCAAACCGCTTCAGCTGCACAAACGTCGGTCTTGATAACGTAACCTACCTTGCAACAACGCTTATGTCAAAGGGTGTCAGCGAAATCAACACCTACTCCGTACCCGGCGAAATGAAGATGGGCGACAAGTACGCCGAATTCTATATGGATACCACCGCCGCATACGAAATGATACTCGACGTATTCTACGACGAGGTTGAATAAAAACGAACAGCAGGGAAGTTCAGACGAATGTACCTGCTGTTTTATTTTTCTGTTTTTGTAACAAACTGTACAAATAAATCGGATTTTTGTCGAATTTCTTGTAACAAAGTGCAAATAAATACTTGAAATTTCCGAAGAAGTTTGATATCATATATCTGTATAATTACGTTCAGGTGTGAAAGGAGAGGTTTGCTGTGGACAACGTTCCGCTTTATTTGTTCAACAAGGGCGAAAACGCTCGGGCTTACGAATACCTCGGTGCGCATTTCAACGCCGATAAGAGCGTTGTTTTCCGAGTGTGGGCGCCTCACGCAGTCGGCGTGAGTGTTTCGGGCGATTTCAACGGCTGGAACAATAATGCTAACCCGATGTACCGTGTTGACGGCAGTGACGTGTGGGAAGCCGTTATTCCCGATTTAAAGGTTTTCGATACTTATAAATACTGTATCAGAACAAAAGACGGCAGAGAGCTTATGAAGTGCGACCCCTATGCATTCCACAGCGAAACAAGACCCGCCAATGCCTCTAAGCTTTACGATATAGAGGGCTACAAGTGGCACGATGTAAAGTGGATGGAAAAGCGCAAAAAAGAGCCCGTTTACGACACCCCCGTAAATATTTACGAGGTACACGCAGGCTCGTGGAAGCAGTATGAGGACGGCAACTTCTTATCCTACAGAGCACTTGCGGACGAGCTTGTGCCCTACGTCAAGGAAATGGGCTATACCCATATTGAGTTTATGCCGCTTAGCGAATATCCGTTTGACGGCTCGTGGGGCTACCAGGTTACGGGCTATTTTGCTCCGACCTCACGCTACGGTGAGCCGAAGGATTTGATGTACCTTGTTGACAAGTGCCACCAGGCAGGAATTGGCGTTATTCTCGACTGGGTACCTGCTCACTTTCCCAGGGATGCGCACGGCTTATATGAATTTGACGGCGAGCCCTGCTACGAATACTCCGACCCACGTAAGGGTGAGCATCGCTCGTGGGGCACTAAGATTTTCGATTATGGCAAAACCCAGGTGCAGAGCTTCCTGCTTTCAAGCGCCGCTATATGGATGGATAAATACCATTTCGACGGTCTGCGTATCGACGCTGTTGCTTCGATGCTATACCTCGACTATGACCGCAAGGACGGTGAGTGGATAGCAAACAGAAACGGCGGCAACGAGCACCTTGAAGCGATTGAGTTTTTACGCAAGCTTAATGAATCCGTTTTCCGCGATTTCTGGGACTGTATGATGATAGCGGAGGAATCCACCGCTTTCCCGATGGTTTCAAAGCCCACGTTTATGGGCGGCTTAGGCTTCAATTTCAAGTGGAATATGGGCTGGATGAACGACTGTATGCGTTACTTCTCGCTCGACGGTATTCACCGCAAGCACAACCACAACTGCCTTACCTTCTCGTTCTTCTACGCTTTTTCGGAAAACTTTGTTCTGCCGATTTCGCACGATGAGGTTGTTCACGGCAAGTGTTCGCTTATAAATAAAATGCCCGGAACTTATGAAGAAAAGTTTGCCGGCGTGCGTTCCTTCCTCGGCTATATGTACGCTCACCCGGGTAAGAAGCTGCTGTTTATGGGCAGTGAATTCGGTCAGTTTATCGAGTGGAAATATGATTCGGGGCTGGACTGGCTGCTGCTCGATTACGAGGCACACCGCAAGCTGAAGGATTACACCAAAGCACTCAACACCTTCTATAAGAAGAACGCTCCGCTGTGGCAGATTGACTACAGCTGGGAGGGCTTTTCGTGGATATCCAGCGACGATAACACAAACTCCGTTATCGCCTTCCGCCGTATGGACAAAAAGGGCAAGGAAATTATTGCGGTTTCCAACCTTACCACAGTCCACAGAAGCGGCTACGAAATCGGTGTTCCTGTAGCAGGTACGTATGAGGTCGTTTTCAATTCCGACGAAGAACAGTTCGGCGGTACGGGCAAGGGCACGAGCGGTAAAATAAAATCCAATCACCGCCCGATGCACGGTCACGACCAGAGCATTTCGCTCGAGCTTGCCGGAATGAGCACGATTTACCTTAAGTTAGTCAAAAAAGACCCGGTAAAAAAGAGTAATAAATAATTGAGGAAACTCATATAAATAATATATTCTTCTGCTAAAAACAAGGAGGTTATTCATAATGTCAAAAAAAGCTGAATGTATAGCGATGCTTCTTGCAGGCGGTCAGGGCAGCAGACTCGGCATCCTCACCAAGAACATCGCGAAACCTGCCGTACCCTACGGCGGTAAGTACAGAATTATTGATTTCCCTCTTTCCAACTGTGTAAACTCCGGTATCTATACCGTCGGTGTGCTCACGCAGTATCAGCCGCTTGAGCTTAACGACTATATCGGCAACGGCGCAGCGTGGGACCTGGACAGAGCCAACGGCGGTGTTCACATTCTTTCGCCCTACCAGCAGATAAAGGGAAGCGAGTGGTACAAGGGTACTGCAAACGCTATTTACCAGAATATCAACTTTATCGACAGATATGACCCCGAATACGTATGTATCCTTTCGGGTGACCATATTTACAAGATGGACTATGCAAAAATGCTTGCATACCACAAGGAGAAGAACGCAGACTGCACAATCGCAATGCTTGAGGTTCCGTGGGAAGAGGCTTCCCGTTTCGGTCTTATGCTTGTAAACGACGAGGGCGAAATTACAGCCTTTGAAGAAAAGCCCGAAGTACCCAGCAGCAACAAGGCTTCAATGGGTGTTTATATCTTCACCTGGAAGAAGCTTCGTGAGTACCTGCTTGCAGATGAGGCAGATCCGAACTCAAGCAACGACTTTGGTAAAAACCTCATTCCTGCTATGCACAATGCAGGTGAAACACTTTTCGCTTATGCGTTTGACGGCTACTGGAAGGACCTCGGTACTATCGACAGCCTCTGGGAAGCTAACCTTGACCTTCTTCGTCCCAGCGTGGACCTTGATTTGTCCGACAAT
>JAZOMP010000130.1:0-7698 GCA_045654045.1 Acutalibacteraceae bacterium | reverse complement strand
CGAGCAGGTTAACAGCAACAGACTTGCACTGACAAAAGCGGTTGCAAGGGAATACGGCATTGTTGTTGTGCTCAAGGGTGCAAACACGCTGCTTTCCGACGGCGAGAGGACTTACGTCAACCGCACCGGTAATCCCGGAATGGCTAGAGGCGGCAGCGGTGACCTGCTTGCAGGTATGACGGCAGGTTTATTGGCACAGGGCTTTGAGCCGTTTGAAGCGGCTGTTGCGGCAGTTTATCTGCACGGTAAGGTCGGCGACGAAGCGGCAAAAAGGCTCTCCGTTCACGGTATGACACCGAGTGATATGGCGGCCATTCTCCCCGGATTGCTTTCAGATTACGAGCAATAAGGGTGGCGAGTGTAATCCGAACCCGCCCAAAAGCGTGAATTTTTGCGGCTTTTCGGCGTTTCGGATTTGAAAGGCGCCAGCCTGTCGGCATCCTCAACATCCAAAAATCCATCAAAAATTTGCACTTTTGGGTCGCAGATTTTTTGCGAAGCGGATTTTTGGCATATCAAGGCACAAAACGCAGTAAATCCTGACGGATTTACGAGTATTTTAACGATGAGATGGCGGAAATCCGCCCCGCAAAAAACGGGTTCGGATCATATTCGCCACCCTGAGGTGATTCGATTTGAAAAAGCTTTTGTCCGTTACACTACTTTTTGTTTTTATTTTCTGCAGCTGTGCAGTTCAGCCCGAGGAAATTAAAATCAACCGTAATTTTACGGCAAAAGCAGAAATACAGTACCAATCAACAGCGTTTACAGCCGATTTCACAAGCAATGAAAGCGGCTGCAGCGCTGTTTTTTCTTACCCGAAAGAAATTTCAGGGCTGAAAATCGAATACAACGGCATCGAATATACATACTCACTGGGTGAATTGAGTTTCACCTCTTCAATAAAAAAAGAAAATGAACAGTTCCTGAAAATATTTTTCGAGGCTATCCGTGATCCGGATATGATAATAACCGAAAATGAAACAGGATACACAGCCACCGGAAACATTTCAGCAGGCACTTATTATTTAAACATTAATAATATACAGTTTAACCCTATATATTTTGAGGTTGAAAAAGTCGGACTGACAATTAAATTCAATTAGCATAATATAAAATAAACGCAAAAAACTGCTCCCCGATGTTTAATTGCGTTGCCAAGCGGCAAAAATAACTGTAACAGGTTAAACATAGGAGAGTGACTTAAAATATGAACGTTAAGCGAGGAGAAATCTATTACGCTGATTTAAGCCCCGTTGTCGGCTCGGAACAGGGCGGTATAAGACCCGTACTGATTGTACAGAACGATATCGGCAACAAATACAGCCCTACGGTAATAGCCGCCGCAATTACAAGCCAGAAATATAAAACAGGCTTACCCACACATATAAGAGTAAACGCAGATGGCTGCGGACTTGCAAAGGATTCCATTGTGCTGCTTGAGCAGGTTCGCACAATTGACAAAAGAAGGCTAAAGGAAAAAATGGGCAACCTTGGCGAGAGTGATATGGGCAGAATAGACAGAGCATTGAGCGTAAGCTTCGGCCTTGATTCAGGTGCATTTTCTGTTTAAGTACATTAGTTTAATTCAAAAAGAGAAATAAACTGTTCCCGGCTGAAAAAATTCGGCCGGTTTTTAAATATATTTTACATTAGGTATTGAAATGTGAGTAATTTTAGTGTAAAATGTACAAGAAATCTCAAAAAAACGCACTTTTTTGAAATCATTTTGGAGGTTTTGTATGAATTATACACTCACATCGGCTCAAGCAAAAGAGCTAATCGAAACTAAACTTTCTCACAATCTCGGCGTTACACCCGAAGAGGCAACCTACGAGCACTACTATACGGCAGTTGCTACCTTAATAAGAGATATGCTCCGCAAGGGCAGAGCAGAATTCAAAAAGCAGGCAAACGAATCCGACACTAAGAACGTCTATTACCTTTCAATGGAATTTCTTATGGGTCGTTCACTTAAAAATAACCTTTTCAACCTCAACCTTACTTCCACAATCGAAAAGGCACTTGACTCCTTCGGAATAAAGCTTGATAAGCTTTACGAATGTGAGCCTGATGCAGGTCTTGGCAACGGCGGTCTTGGCAGACTTGCCGCCTGCTACCTTGACGGTCTTGCAACCCAAGGCTACAACGGTATGGGCTACTCCATTCTTTATGAGTTCGGTATCTTCAAACAGAAAATTATTGACGGCTGGCAGACAGAGCTGCCCGACTTCTGGCTCCCCGGCGGAAGCGCATGGCTGCTTGAGCGTCCGCAGGATGCACAGGAGGTACGCTTTGAAGGCTGGGTTGAAGATTACTGGGATACACACTATCACCACGTAGAGCTCAAGGACTACACACCCATCAAGGCTGTCCCCTACGACCTTTTTGTTCCCGGTAAGGACGGCAAGGCTATAAGCGTACTCCGTCTGTGGTCTGCAAAGGCACCCGGCATTGATATGGAGCACTTTAACCAGGGTAACTACCTCAAGGCTGTCGAGCAGAACGCTATGGCTGAGGTTATCAGCAAGGTACTCTACCCCTCTGACAACCATCCTGAAGGCAAGAGCCTCCGCCTCAAGCAACAGTATTTCCTTGTTTCTGCTTCAATTCAGGATATAGTAAGCCGTCACCTGCGTCGCTTCGGCACGATTGAGAACTTTGCCGAAAAGAACGCAGTTCACATTAACGACACACACCCCACACTTGCAATTCCCGAGCTTATGAGAATATTCCTCGACGAATGCGGCTACGGCTGGGACGATGCGTGGAGAATTGTAAGCCAGACCTGTGCTTACACAAACCACACGGTTATGAAGGAAGCTCTTGAATGCTGGGGCGAAGACCTGTTCAAGCGTCTGCTTCCCAGAATTTACCAGATTACCAAGGAAATTGACAACCGCTTCCGCTCTTACGTATGGGAGTCCACTTACGATGCCGATTACGTTGAACGCACGGCAGTTATTTCGGGCGGCTCTGTAAGAATGGCTAACCTTTGTGTTGCGGCAGGTCACCACGTAAACGGTGTTTCCGCTCTGCACAGCCAGATTCTCAAGGATACCGTATTCAACGACTACTACAGACTTATGCCCGAAAAGTTCACAAACGTAACAAACGGTATTGCTCACCGCCGCTGGCTCAACCAGTCCAACCCTGAGCTTACCAAGTACCTCACCTCTCTTATCGGTGACGGCTTCACCTATAACGCTTCTGAACTTGCAAAGCTGCGTGAATACAAGGACAACAAGGAAGTTCTTGAAAAGTTAGAGAGCATCAAGCTTGCCAACAAGCAGCGCTTTGCAAAATATATCAAGCTCAAGCAGGGTGTTGATATAGACCCGAACTCAATTTTTGACGTTCAGGTAAAGCGTCTGCACGAGTATAAGCGTCAGCACCTGAACGCACTTCACATTGTTTCTAAGTACCTTGCAATCAAGGAAAATCCCGACGGTGATTTCATTCCCCACACATATATTTTCGCTGCAAAAGCTGCTTCAGGCTACGTTGTTGCCAAGAGAATAATCAACTTCATATGTGAGCTTGGCAGACTTATTGACGCTGACCCCGATGTAAGAGGCAGACTCAAGGTTGTATTCGTAGAGGATTACAACGTTTCCGTTGCAGAAATGCTTATGCCTGCGGCTGACATCAGCGAGCAGATTTCTCTTGCAGGTACAGAAGCAAGCGGCACAGGCAACATGAAACTTATGCTTAACGGCGCAATAACGCTCGGCACAATGGACGGTGCAAACATCGAAATTCACGAGGCAGTCGGCGAAGAAAACATCATTATCTTCGGTATGAAAACACCCGAGGTCAATGCCCTCAAGCCCAACTACAATCCCCGTACCTATTATGAAAACAACTCCGAGATTCACAAGGTTATTGATTTCATCAATAAGGGCATCAACGGCAAAGCCTTCCCTGACGTAAGTGCTTCAATCATCTACCACGATCCGTATATGGTGCTTGCCGACTTTGCTGATTACCGCAAGGCACAGCAGAAAATTGACGAACTGTGGAGAGACCGTGAGACCTGGAACAGAATGTCGCTTATGAACATTTCCGGTGCAGGTGTATTTGCCGCTGACAGAGCAATCAACGAATACGCCGCAAACATCTGGAGTACTGCTCCCGCAGTAAAGCCCGCAGCAAAAGAAGAAAAGAAAACTGCAAAGAAGGCCGAAAGCAAAACTGCAAAGAAGCCTGCAGCAAAAAAGTCTGCAACAAAAAGCAAATAATTCTTGACAAAACTATTATAAAAGCCTAAAATTTAATAGATGGGTTTTTGACCCATAATTCTCTTAAAAGGAGGCAAACTGTTTTGGACAGTAAGGACAGCATACCTTTATGTTGCTCAGTTTTTAAAACAAAACAGCAGTCGCTGAACTGTGAAAACGGCAGCTGTCAGCCTCCGTGTGCATCAAAAGCACTTTGAGAGCTGATTGGCTTATTTCGCCCTTTCCGCACAGCATGACTGCGGAAAGGGTGTTTTTTTATGGATGAAATGAATTTTGAAATGCTCAACGAGCTGCTTGCCGCTGGTAAATTCGGCACTCTCAAATCCGAGCTGAACGAGCTCAATGAAGTTGATATAGCTGAATTCTTCGGCAGCCTTGAGCCTAAACAGCAGCTTCTCGTTTTCCGTATTCTTTCAAAGGATATGTCAGCGGAGGTATTTGCTTACCTTGAGCCTGATGACCAGATTAATATTGTTAACCTTATCACAGACCGTGAGCTTAGTGAGCTTGTTGACGAGCTTTTCCTCGACGATACGGTTGACTTTCTTGAAGAGGTGCCTGCCAACGTTGTAACCCGTGTATTAAAGGCGGCAGACAAGGAAACTCGACAGCTTATCAACCGCTTTTTAAGCTACCCCGAAAACAGTGCAGGCAGTATTATGACCATAGAAATGGTACAGCTGCACGATTATCTGACTGTTGAAGAGGCAATCGAAAACATCCGCCGCACCGGTATTGACAAAGAAACAATTTACACCTGTTACTGCATTGATAAGGCACGTCACCTTGTCGGCACGATTGACCTTAGTGAGCTTATATTCAATGACGGCAACACACTTCTCAGCGATATTATGGAGGAGGATGCCTCGCTTATTAGCGTAAACACACACGACGACCAGGAATACGTTGCTGAAATCGTTACAAAATATGACCTGTTGAGCGTACCCGTAACAGATAAGGAAAACCGCCTTGTCGGTATCGTTACAATCGACGACGTTATTGACGTTATTGAAGAAGAGGTCACCGAAGACTTTGAAAAGATGGCGGCTATGACCCCCTCGGATGACGAATACCTGAAGACAGGTGTTTTCAAGCTGGCAAAAAACAGAATAGTCTGGCTGCTCATTCTTATGATTTCCGGCACGTTTACGGGCAAAATTATAGAGGGCTATGAAACCCTTCTCGCAGGCTTTGTTGCGCTTACGGCCTCTATGCCTATGCTTATGGGTACCGGCGGTAATGCAGGCAGTCAGGCTTCAACTCTTATCATCCGCGGTCTTGCAGTCGGCGAAATTGAAATTAAAGACTATTTCAAAATCGTAATGAAAGAGCTTCGTGTTGCCGCAGTATGCGGTGTTGTACTGGGTGCGGCAAACATTTTAAGAATGTACCTTTTCAGCGAGGGCACATTTGAAGTTTTCCTTGTTGTTTCAGTTGCAATGTTTATAGCAATTGTTGTTGCAAAGCTTATCGGCTGCTCGCTTCCCATCTTTGCTAAAATTGTAAAGCTTGACCCTGCGCTTATGGCAGGTCCGATGATCGCAACGCTTGTTGACATAGTCACACTCGTAATCTACTTTGCACTTGCAAAAGTATTTTTATTATAAGGATTATTCCCTATGCACTATATCCCCTATAATTCACGGCTTCAATTTCATAAAAACAGATTCGGTGCAATTCCTTCGGACTGCACCGTTTGTTTGCGTGTAATACTTCCCCGTGAAATGCGTTGCAGCGCAGTAAGGCTGTGCGTAAAAAAAGACGGCGAGGACGAAGTGAAATATTCATTTGACTGGGACTGTATGGAAGGTCCGGGAGAAGAATGGTGGCGAATCGATTTCACCCCTCACTCCCCCGGTCTTTACTGGTACCATTTTGAATACGACATCCCCTTCGGAAGCGGTCAGATTTACCATAGAGGCAACGGTATAGGTGCGCTGTGCACAGAGGGCAGGGACTGGCAGTTAACCGTATATGACAAGAATTTTACAACACCTGACCGCTTCAAAGGCGGAATAATTTACCAGATATTTCCCGACCGCTTCAACAAAGCGGAAATTGATTTAAAAGCTGTACCCGATGACAGAGAAATCCGCACAGACTGGGGTGAGCTTCCCCGCTGGGAGCCTAATAAAAACGGCAAGGTCACTAACAGCGACTATTTCTGCGGCAACCTTAAGGGTATTGAAGAAAAGCTTGACTATATAGCCTCGCTCGGAGTCACCTGTATATATATGAACCCGATTTTCGAGGCACATTCCAACCACCGCTACAACACGGCGGATTATACGAAAATTGACCCACTTCTTGGCACAGAAAAGGATTTTTGCGACCTTTGTAAGGCGGCAAAGAAAAAAGGTATTGACATAATACTTGACGGCGTTTTTAATCACACGGGCTCGGACAGCGTATATTTCAACAAATCGGGACGATACAATTCTGTCGGGGCTTACCAAAGCAAGGAATCGCCGTATTATTCGTGGTATTCCTTCCGCAAATGGCCAGAGGAATACGACAGCTGGTGGGATTTTGACACCCTGCCTGACACCAACGAAACTGACGAAGGCTTCAGAAGCTTCCTTTTCAGCGACAGCGGTGTAATAAAAAAATGGCTCAGGCTCGGTGCTTCCGGCTGGCGGCTTGACGTTGCAGACGAATTGCCCGACAGCTTTCTTGACGAGCTTAGTACCTGCGTAAAATCCGAAAAGCCCGATGCACTTATTCTGGGTGAGGTATGGGAAGATGCTTCCAACAAGTGCGCCTATAATAAGCGCAGGCGATATTTACTTGGCGGTCAGCTTGACAGCGTTATGAATTACCCGTTTGCGGATGCCGTAATGTACTTTATGAGAACAGGCATAGCAAACGGCTTTACGGAAAAGATTACAACGATACTTGAAAACTATCCGCCGCAATGTATCAGCCTTCTTATGAACCATATAGGCACACACGATACGGTAAGGGCAATTACGGCAATGGTCGGCGAAAGCACCTCGGGCAAGGACCGCAGGTGGCAGGCAAACCAAAGCCTGACCGAAGAACAAAGAGAAATCGGCATAAAGATGATGAAAACCGCCGCCGCAATTCAGTTCACATTGCCCGGTATACCAAGCATTTACTACGGTGATGAGGTCGGACTTGAGGGCTGCCGCGACCCGTTTAACAGAGGCTGTTTCCCATGGGGTAACGAAAACGAAGAACTTCTTGACTGGTACCGTAAGCTTGGCAGAATCAGACGAAACTCCCCTGCCCTTTCAAACGGTAGTTTCGTACCCGTATCCGAAGCGGCAGGCTGTATAGCCTTTGCAAGAGAAGACAGCGAAAACAAGCTTCTCACAATTGCTAACCGCAACGTTCATCCGATTACCTATTACCTGCCCGAAGCGTGGCACGGGGCAAGATTGCTACTTGGCGGAACGGATATAACGTACTCAAGTGTGGATATTCCGGCTTACGG
>JAZOMP010000129.1:0-19945 GCA_045654045.1 Acutalibacteraceae bacterium | reverse complement strand
AATACCTTCCAGGCGGTATTCCGTGTCCGCTCTCTCATTGCTTTTGCAATTCACAGCTTCTTTATGGAGCGCAATTTTGTCTACGTTCACACTCCCATTATCACAGGTTCAGACTGTGAGGGCGCAGGCGAAATGTTCAGAGTTTCCACTCTTGACCCCGATGCTCTTCCTCTTACCGAAGACGGTAAGGTTGACTATTCACAGGATTTCTTCGGCAAGCCCACAAACCTCACCGTAAGCGGTCAGCTTAACGGCGAAACCTATGCAATGGCTTTCCGTAACATCTATACCTTCGGTCCTACCTTCCGTGCAGAGAATTCCAATACAACCCGCCATGCGGCAGAATTCTGGATGATTGAGCCCGAAATAGCTTTTGCAGACCTCAGCGACGATATGCAGCTTGCAGAGGATATGCTCAAGTACGTTATCAACTACGTTCTTGAAAAAGCTCCTGAGGAAATGAAATTCTTCGACAGCTTTATCGACAAGGGTCTTCTCGAAAGACTTCACAATGTTGTCAATTCCGATTTTGGCAGAGTTACCTATACAGAGGCTATTGAAATCCTTTCCAAGAACAATGCTAACTTCGACTATCCTGTTGAATGGGGCTGTGATCTTCAGACAGAGCACGAACGCTACCTTACAGAGGAGGTCTTCAAGCGTCCTGTATTCGTAACAGATTACCCCAAGGAAATCAAGGCTTTCTATATGAAGCTCAACCCCGACGGAAAAACTGTTGCTGCTATGGACTGTCTTGTTCCCGGTATCGGTGAAATCATCGGTGGCAGCCAGCGTGAGGACGATTACGATAAGCTCGTAACCCGTATGAACGAGCTCGGTCTCAATCCCGAGGATTATGATTTCTACCTCGACCTTCGCAAGTACGGTACAGCCCGACATGCAGGCTTCGGTCTCGGCTTTGGGCGTTGCGTAATGTACCTTACCGGTATGTCCAACATCCGTGACGTTCTTCCCTTCCCCAGAACAGTAAACAACTGCGATATCTAAATTCTAAAATTAACGCCTGCTGTAATTATCGGCAGGCGTTTGTAATACCACAGCAAATAGGTGAAATTTATGTGTGAAATTCCAAAATATAAAAATCCTGCATTATCTGTTGAAGAGCGTGCGGAGGATTTGCTCAGCCGTATGACCCTGCGTGAAAAAATAGCCCAGCTTGATATGAAGTTCGGCAGTAAATACTGTACCGAGCCTGACCCGAACGACAATTGCTCCGTTACCGTAACAACAGACTATTATTGGGATAGATTAAGGGCAGATTTTCCCGACGGTCTGGGTTATCTGCACGATAATTATTCCGTTCCTGCGGTTATGAACAAGCTGCAGAAGTTCTTTATTGAAAACTCCCGTCTTGGTATCCCTGTTATTTTTACGGGTGAAGCGCTACACGGTATATCCGGTACAAGAGCCACAGTTCTGCCTATTCCTACAGCCTGGGCAGCAACCTTTGAGCCGAAGTACGCCTATGAAGCAGGCAGAGTTATCGCCAAAGAAACACGTTCACTCGGTATTTTTGAGGTGCTTGCACCAAACCTTGACGTTGCCCGTGACCCCCGTTGGGGCAGAACAGAGGAAACATTCGGTGAAGATACCTGTCTTTCCTCAAAAATGGCTGCGGCAATTGTAAAAGGACACCAGAACGGTGATATTTCCGCAAAGGACAGCGTTGTTTCCGAGCCTAAACACTACTGTATTCACGGTATTCCTGAGGGTGGTGTGAACTGTGCAACCGCAAGAGCAGGTATAAGAGAAGTTGAAAGCTGTTATCTGCCCGTGTTTGAAGCTGGAATCAAAGAGGGTGGTGCTTACGATGTTATGGTAAGCTATAACTCAATTGACGGCGACCTTATGATGACCTCAAGCCACTACCTCAAAACCGTGCTCAAGGAGCGTTTTGGTCTTAAAGGTATCTGCCGTTCGGATTGGGGCGGACTCCGACGTGTGCACTACCTGCACAAAATGGCAAAGAACGAAAAGGATGCAATATACCTTTCAAAGAAAAACGGTCTGGACTGTCAGGGCGGTGACGAATATCCGAACAAGCTCTGGGTTGACAGCCTTGAAGAACTGGTCAACGAAGGTAAGCTCGACGTTGAAAATATCAACGAGTCCTGCCGACGTGTGCTGAAAATAAAGTTTGAGCTTGGTCTTTTTGAAAATCCCTATACCGATGAAAACGAGTATAAGAACGTAATCAACTGTCAGGCTCACCTGGATAAGGCTCTTGAAATAGCGCAGAAATCTGTCATTATGCTGAAAAATGACGGTATTCTGCCGCTTGAAAAGAGTAAGTATAAGAAAATTGCTCTCATCGGTCCTTCTTCAAATAAAGTCCGTCTGGGCGGCTATTCCGCCAAAATTGTCGGCAGAAAGCTTAAGACTATTTACGATATACTTAAAGCGGAATTTCCCGAAGCGGAAATTATGCAGTGCGACGGCTGCGGTATAAGCGACGGCGATTTTCAGTTTGCGCTTGGTGACCAGCATCACCTTCAGGGTATTGTTGCCGAAGAGCAGAGCGAAAATATTGCTCAGGCTGTCGAATACGCAAAGCAGTCAGATTTAATTATCTTCTGTGGCGGTGACGATACGATTTCAAGCGGCGAGGGCAGAGACCGTTGCGAGCTTACCCTTTGCGGCAGACAGAGCGAACTTATGAAGCTTCTTTCCGGAACGGGCAAGCCTATGGTATTTGTTATGATTCACGGCAAACCTCTTGCAATAAAGGAAGAAAGTGATATTTCAAACGCTGTCCTTTCCTGCTGGTTCGGCGGTGAATGCGGTCCGCAGGCTATCTGTGACGTTCTTACGGGTAAGGTCAATCCCGGTGGCAAGCTGCCGTTTTCTCTTCCGAGGCGTTCCACAATGATTCCTTGCTACTACTCAATGCTGCCAGGTGCAAGCAACGAATATTACGAGGGCAGGGGGGATGCACTTTATCCCTTTGGCTTCGGCTTAAGCTTCACAACATTTGAGTATTCCGACTTAAAACTTGAAAGAACAGACAAAACCGATGTCAAGGTAAGCGTAACCGTTGAAAATACGGGAAAACTTGCAGGTGACGAAGTAGTACAGATTTACGTTGAGGACTGCGAAAGCTCTGTTGTTACACCGCGTCTTCTGCTTAAGGATTTCAAGCGTGTTTCACTTGAAGCAGCTGAAAAGCAGACACTCGAATTCAACTTGGATTATAAAGCTTTCCGTCTTATGAATCAGGCTTATGAATGGGTGGTCGAGCCCGGCGTGTTCAGGATTTCTGTCGCCTCATCCTCCCGTGATATCCACCTGACAGAAGAAATAGAACTCGATTAATCAATAATACAAAACGCCTTGGAAAGCCCATACGCTTTTCAAGGGCGTTTTTCTTTTTGAACTGCTTTATCCCGACGCCTCAGGTTCTCATCGGGTATGCTTGAGTCAATTTTATATAAATTATATTTATAATACACTTGATATTAATGATATTTCTATGATAGAATTATGTTAAATTGAAAAGGAGATGATACTGTGGCAAAAATCATATCAATTCCGTTGGCGATAATTATGTTGTTGTTTTCGTGGATAATTCCGGGCGAAAAACCGGATATTAACGAAGACGAGTGGCAGACAAATTACAAATACGTGTGGGTTCACGGCCTTATGGGCTGGGGCAGCTACGATTTTTATTACGATATATTTCCTTATTGGGGAGTCCTTAACGGCGACCTGATGAAAGAACTCAACAAGGTTGGTTACGATTGCTATGCGGCATCTGTTGCAGGCACGTCAAGTGCGTGGGACAGAGCCTGCGAGCTTTATGCACAGCTTACGGGAACTGTTGTCGATTACGGTGCGGCTCACAGCGCACGTTGCGGTCACGAGCGTTACGGTAAGGATTTTACGGGCAAGGCACTCATTGACGAGTGGGACAGCACAAACAAAATCAATATTTTGGGCCATTCATTCGGCGGTGCAACCGTGCGCCTTTTTGCCTCGCTTATGGCGGTCGGAAGCGAGGAGGAAATGAACGCAAGCCCGAATGACGTTTCACCGTTTTTTACAGGCGGTAAGGCGGATTGGATTTATTCCGTTACTTCTCTTGCTGCACCGCACAACGGAACAAGTGCTTATGATTCAAAGGATACAAACGTTGACAGCGCAGCTTACGATATGTACATAGACAATGCACTTGAGCTTAATAAAACTATTGTCACCAGCGAGGATACTTATTATTTTTCAATTGCTTGTTCGGCAACCGATAAGCAGGCAGACGGTACATATACTTCTGACGATAAGATTATGGAAAAAATGTTCCGGTCAAGTGCAAATGAAATCGGACGATATACAGGTTTTACCGAGGGTGGCTTTGAAATTGACGAAACATGGCTTGAAAATGACGGTCTTGTAAACACCGTTTCTGCTCTTGCTCCTAGCAGTGCACCTTCAAAAGAATTTAATGCTTCAAACGTTGAAAAGGGAATCTGGAATATTATGCCTGTTTACAGGGGTGACCATATGTCCCTTCAGGGAGGCTTTTCAAAGGTTAATTCGGATGTTTTCGGCTACTATGCAAATTATCTTGATATGATAAACCGACTCTGATTTATTGAAACATTTATCGGCTTATGTTATAATCATGCAGAAATCAATAAACACACAAAGAGGCTTATTATGAGTATTTTCCTTGAAGATTTTGCAGAATATATCAGAGCTAATGACGGCAGGGTGTTTTCAATTGCTGAAATTATCGGCAACAATCCCCCTGAAAAGATACATATAAAAGAAAACAATGCTTGTCAGAACGTTTACTCCGTTTCTAAAATGTATACGGTAACGGCTGTAGGTATTCTGTGCGATAAGGGATTACTCCGCACAGAAGATACGATAACGGCTATTCTTGGCGACGAATGTCCCGAAGGTTATGACCCCTATTGGGAAAAAACTACCGTAGATATGCTTATGCGCCACAGAATCGGCTTCCCGGGCGGCTTTGATACAGACGTACACGACGCATCAAAGTACGATTTTGATTATCTGAAAGAAATTATGCTTAAAAAATGGGTATGTCCCCCCAATACAGAAAGACGTTACGAGGATGCTGGCTATTACGTGCTTTCAAGAATCGTCAACAAGGTTTCCGGTAAACCGCTTTTTGCCTTCTGCTGGGAAAATATTTTTTATCCGCTCGGCTTCAAGGAGGCTGCATGGAGCTGCTGTCCGCTTGGTCACGCAATCGGAGCAACGGGTCTTTATATCAGAATTGAGGATATGATTAAGCTCGGTGCGGTTTATCTCAACGGCGGCAAGTATATGGGTAAACGCATCGTTTCCGAAAGCTGGGTTGAAACCGTGCTTGAAAAGCAGTATGAGTTTGCCCCCAACGGTATAAGGGGTTCTTATAATAAGGGCGGTATGAATGGTCAGAATCTTCTCGTTATCCCGTGTGAAAACAGGGTGGTTGCCTGGCAGGGATATGATATCTATCCCGGCGGACCCGACCTTACAAAATACGCGGCTGAATATAGCTGTTAAAGAAAAGGGACTAGTTTTATGTTAGGTTTTATTTATGCTCTCTTAAGAAAGTTTCCTCTTTTTATTGTTGCGGGTATTATGTGCCTGAGTTCTTTTACTCCGCCAGAGCCGCAAGAGCCGCAGGTTTTCAATAAAGATACCGGCAGCTACTTCCTGCCGGATTACGGCAATACGCTTATTTCTTCCCACAGAAGCGGTAGGGGCGCGGCACCTGAAAACACGCTTATGGCAATCAAATCAAACCTTGTGTTTGCCTCAAAGGATTCTGCTGTAATCGAAATGGATGTCCAGCTTACCAAGGACGAAGAAATAGTGCTTTATCACAGTCTTTTTCTCGACGAAATGAGTAACAGTGCAGAGCATTTCGGAAAAAAGAATACACCTGTTTTTTCAAAGACCTATGAGGAATTGCGTGAGCTGAATATGGGCGAATACTTTAAATCGGGTGACAGCTACCCTTACCAAGGACTTCGTGGCGAGGATATTCCGGACGATATAAGAATTACCGCACTCAGAGACGTTTTTGAGTGCATCGAAACCGAAGCGCCGGGACACTACAGATATATTATAGAGGTTAAATATCCGAATCCCTGGGCGGCCAAAATTGTTGACGGCATCTACGAAATGATGAACGAGTATTCGCTTAACGACCGTGTTATTGTTGCCAGCTTCTGGCCCGATGTTTCGTGGTACATAGATTTAAAATACCCCGATAAAATCAACCGTTCCGCCAACCCCTTTGAAATTGTTGACCTTTACGGCTGTTACACAAGAAACGACGATTTGAGCAACGAGGATTTCAAGTACGTTGCGTTGCAGATGCCTTATTATTGGGATGACGGTAAGCTGCTTGTTGCCAACCTCGGCAAAACGGGCTTTATTGATTACGCCCACAAGTACGGAATTTCCATGCAGTACTGGACTGTAAATAAGCCCGAAGATGCTAAACAACTTGCTCATTCGGGTGCAGACCTTCTTATGACGGATTACCCCGACAGACTCCGTGACGCTTTGTACGGAGAGTGATATGAAAAAACGTATAGCATTAATCTGCGTTGCGCTTGCTTGTGTGTTTGCGGTTACCGGCGCATACTATTTGTTTGACAGAATATTTCCAAAAGTAGAATACACTGATTGTCCGACGGTTGAAAACATAATTTCGGTTACAATTTCCGACAATAATAATGAAGAAGCTCAAATAAGCAATGAAGTGCTTGAGAAAATTCTTTCGGGTATCTCTGATGCCCAACCGTCAAGAAAGCAAAGTGTAAATGATAACCCAACCGTTAGTTCGTATTGTAAAATAGAAATACAGACAAACGAAAGGCTGTATTGCTATTTCGTTTACGAAGAAAACGGAGTTTATTATATTGAACTGCCGTACGAAGGTGTGTGGCGTACCGATTCGGATTTTTACAGTACGGTTTTACGGCTTTTCTGAAAATAAAATCAAACGGGCAGAGAATTGAGGTTCTCTGCCCGTTATTTTTACAATGATTAATATTCAAAACGGTATTCGTAGCCCTCTACCCATTCTCCGTTATCAAAATCACGGAAACGGAGAAACACCTCGTTTTCGTAAACCTCAACAACTGCGCCTATTCCCGGCTCATAGCCTTCGGTTGCGTGCTCGGTTGCTTTGGGTAGGTTTATGCACTGTACACCGTTAACCGTTGAAACAGAATACGGAGAAAGCGCAAAATGTGTGTGACCGCAGAAGAAAAGTACGTTTGCGTAGTCGTCAACCACATCTGAAATTCTTCCGTATTCACCGTTTTCGATATAGTTTACGGGGTGGTGGGAGAAAACGAAAACCGGCTTGCTTTCTTTTGAAGCTTCGTCAAGAACGCCTTTAAGCCATTCAAGCTGTGCGTCGGAAATATCAATACCGTTTACCGAATCGCTTTCCGACGAAAGAACAATGAAATAATATCCGTCAATAACCTTGTAATAGTTATTCGTGTCAGTCTTACAGCCCGCAAAGTTTATATAGCTGTTAAAGCGTTTATACAGCTCGTCGTATCCGCCCGTACCGTTGCCGTAGTCGTGGTTGCCGGGGGCAATAATCAGATTTTTTGCAGGATTTGCAAATTTAAGTCCGCCGTAAAAGAAAACGCTTTCAATGTGCTGTCCGTTCATTGTGTTGTCGCCGAGGAAAACAAGCGTGTCGCTGTGCTTGGCGTTTCGCACATCCCTGAGTATTTCGGAGTATTCCTTGAATGTCTGGTAGTTGTTGCCCTCAATATGAATATCCGAAACAACGGTAAAGCTCGTTTTCAGCTCGTCTGGCTTTTTTGCTTCAAATCCGTCTGTCGGGGGCAGTAAAACCGAAACGGGCAGTAATATAAGCGTGATTACGGTTTTGATAACGTGAATTGCAAAATCAATATAAACTTGCATAATTTAACCCTCTTTCTTATATTCAAACTATAATTCATTTGCCGCAATAAGTAAATAGTCATTCTTAATTTTCTTGCAAACTTTTTGAGTTTATGATAATATTCTTTTATTGTTAATGGGCGGTGCTACGGAGGGGATTATGAACGCTAAACTTTTTGTTGGAGCGCTTGTCAAATTTTTTGTAGGTGTTGTTCTTGTCGGCTTACTTGTGTTTCTGCCGGCAGGCACTTTAGCATTCTTTAACGGTTGGCTTTTTATGGGCATTCTGTTTGTGCCGATGTTTATTGCAGGAATTGTGATGATGCTTAAAAATCCGAAGTTGTTGCAATTACGCCTTGACGCTAAAGAAAAGCAAAGCGACCAGAGCCTTGTTGTAAAACTTAGCGGTCTTATGTTCCTCGTCGGCTTTATCGTTGCGGGTCTGAATTTCCGCTTCGGGTGGTTGGCTTTACCAAAAACGGTTTCAATCGTTGCTGCTGTAATCTTTCTTGCCGCCTATGTGCTTTATGCCGAGGTGCTTCGTGAAAACACCTACCTTTCACGTACAATTGAGGTGCAGGAAAACCAGAAGGTTATCGATACGGGGCTGTACAGCATTGTCAGGCATCCTATGTACAGTGCAACATTGCTGCTGTTTTTGACTATGCCGCTTGTGCTCGGCTCGGTTTATTCGCTTTTAATCTTTCTTGCCTATCCCTTTATAATTGCAAAAAGAATAAAGGGCGAGGAAGCCTTTCTCGAAAAAGAGCTTGAAGGTTACACCGAGTATAAGCAAAAGGTAAAATATCGACTTATACCTTTTGTGTGGTGAAGTTGATAAATTGATTTATACATACGTCTTAAGAATTTACTGGATTTTACTGCGGTTGCGGTAAATACTATTAGAGATTTTATTTCGTTTATATACAGACTTAAATACGGCAAACCATTGCTGAAAAATAAATGTTTAATTATTGGGGATTTATATGAAAATTGACGGAGCTATTTTTGATTTTGATGGAACGCTTTTTGACTCAATGCACGTCTGGAAGGGTGTGAAATTCAAGTTTTTTGATGCTATCGGACTTGAACTCAGCGACGAGGACAAGAAGGCATTTGAAGGCATTTTTCTGCGCGAGGCGCTTGTACTTGCAAAGGAGCGCTTCAATATTGCTGAAAGCCACGAGGAGCTGTTCAACCTCTTTTTCGGCTATATCAGGCAGCAATATCTTGAAAATACCGAGCCTAAAAACGATATAATTGAATTTCTCGAAAAGCTTAAATCAAAGGGTGTAAAAATGGGTATAGCCACAGCAACTGGCGAATTTGCGCTTGAAGCCGTGCTTGAAAAATACGGAATGCTTGACTATTTTTCCGAAATATATTCCACCTATACTGTCGGTGCGGATAAAACCGAGCCGAAGGTGTATGACGTTGTTCTTGAAAAACTGGGTACACCCAAGGAAACCACCTGGGTGTTTGAGGATGCGCTTTACGCCGCAAAAACCGTAAAGGCAAACGGCTATAACCTCGTCGGTATTTTTGACAAAAGCGAGCCCGATACCAAAACACTTGAGGAAATATCCGATATTTACATTCATAACTACAGCGAAATTGATTTAGGGTGATGCTATGAACATTCTTGACAACGGAAACAATCATATGTTATTGTTGATACCCCGTATCGTTTCCGAAAAGCTGAATAAAAATGCAGAGAAAGTTAAATTTATCGGCGGCGGCAGCTACGGCAGGGTATATAAAACCGAGCTTTCTGACGGCACAACTATAGCCGTAAAAGCATACAGAATTCAGGGCTCACAGTATGAAGAAGCACGTCAGCTTAAAATACTGTCAGAGAATACGAGCGTGAAAATGCCCGAGGTGATCTTTACTTATGAAGACTCCGAAACGGCAATTCTTGCAATGACCTTTGTCGAGGGAAAAAACGTGCTTGACCCGTCTTTTCTTTTCAGAAGCAAAGCACAAAAGCAGAAATTTGCGGATGCCGTTACGTCGGGTATGCTAGAGTGGCATACCGCAACCAACGGTAAATTTGGCACGCTTGATAATCCTGTTTATAACAGTTGGACTGAGTTTTATAAGTCGGAAATGCAGCAGCCGTGGCTCATTGGTCTTGAAAAGCTGGCTCAAAACGGCAAGTATCCCAAGAAAGATCTTGCCCTGTTAAAGCGGGCAACGGAAATCTTTAACAGCCTCCCCGAAGAAACAGTCACTCCCGTGCTTATCCACGGTGACCTTAACATAATGAACATAATGGCACACCCGAAAACGCTTGAGCTTACCGCTTTTATTGACCCTTGTAACGCAATGTGGGCGGACAGGGAGTATGACCTGTATCAGCTTCGCAATATGTGGGGCGATGCCTATGGGTTGTATGAAACATATAAACAGAAATATAAGCTGTCCGAATATGCTGATTTCCGTGTGGCGTATTTCGGTGCAATGAACGAAGCACATTGCCGTCTTGGCGGCGGTCTGATTTTTCCGCTGTGGGAATTTCTATGCAATAACCGTCTGAAAAAAGAAATGAAAAAGCTGAAAAGTATTGTTTGAGCGGCAAAACGGTAATCAGAAAGGAACGGTACTATGTTTCCCCACGACACTTTAAAAATTCTTTTCATCCGTCACGCTGAAACGGATTACGGTGATATCGGTGACCGTGACAACTGCGACGGTGAGCTTACCCCAACGGGTGAGAAGCAATGCGATATCCTTGGCGAAAAGCTGAAAGACGAAAAAATTGACGGTTTTATTACTTCCTCACTTCTGCGTGCCTTCAAAACTGCAACAGGTGCCTGCAAGGCGAGAGAGGACAAGCCCGTGCTTGAAATCTGCCCTGAGCTTATTGAATGCGGCTGTACACCCGGCTATTACGGCTGCAGCGAAGAATATCTGCGCCGTTATTACGGTAACACTAAAATGTGTGAAAGCCTTTTCGGTACGGATGAATATTCTTTTGGCTGTGAAGAGTATGAAGACAACGTTGAACGAGCAAAGCGAGTTATTGAGTATATCAAAAAGCGCTTTACCTTCGGCGAGACCGTTGCCGTTTTCAGTCACCACGGTATGCTTGAATATCTTATTACTACTGCAATCGGTGATGAACCGCATTCGTTCAGGTTTGCGCTTGAGAATATTTCAGTTACCTGTGTTGAATACTGCCGTGACGGTAACTGTGTGCTGACCTACGTAAACAAATAAACAGAAAAGTGAGATAATTTATGAAAAAATCAAATCCTCTTGCACTTATCCCGATAGGCGTTTTCGTTGCGTTCTATTTGTCACTCGGTATCATTTTTGAATACGTTATGGCTATACCTATGGGCTTTTATAACGTGCCCGTTATAGTTGCGTTTCTTGTTGCGTTGCTTGTTGCTGTGCTGCAGACAAGGGGCGTTTCTCTGGATCAAAAATTTGAGCTTATGGGGCAGGGTATAGGCGATAAAAACATTATAACAATGTTGCTTATTTTCCTGCTTGCCGGCAGCTTTGTCGGTGTTGTGGGCAGAGGCTCTGCCGAAAGCGTTGCCTACTTTCTGCTCTCCGTAACTCCTCCTAAACTTGCAATAGCCGTTCTTTTTGTAATAAGCGCTTTTGTTTCCACCGCTATGGGTACTTCCGTAGGTACAATCACGCTTATTACGCCTATTGCCGTTGCGATTTCAACCGGCTCGGGCTTCCCGATGGCACTTTGCGTCGGTACGGTTGTGGGCGGCGCAATGTTCGGCGATAACCTTTCCTTTATTTCGGATACAACAATTGCCGCGTGTAACGGTCAGGGCTGTGCAATGAAGGATAAATTCCGCACCAACCTTGCAATAGTAGCACCTGCTGCGGTAGTAACGCTTGCGCTGATTATCGCCTTTTCCCTTCGTTACGATATTTCGGACGGTATAGTCAAGGACTACGAAATGATTCAGATTATTCCGTACATCCTCGTGCTTATCAGCGGTATAGTAGGTATCAACGTTTTCCTCACTCTTATTATCGGTATAGTTTCTGGCAGTATTATAATGCTGGCTATGGGTGCTGTGGATTTCCCGACTCTGCTTTCAAGCATGGGTACGGGAGCTTCGGGTATGTTTTAAACCACAATGGTTGCCGTGGTTGTTGCAGCCCTCTGGGCTCTGATTAAGTATAACGGCGGCTTTGAGGCTCTTCTTAACGGTATACGCCGTATCTTCAAGGGCAGAAAGGGCGGTCAGTTAGGTATAGGCCTGCTCGTCGGTCTTATGGATATTGCAACGGCAAACAATACGGTTGCAATTGTTATGGCTAACCCCATTGCCGCCGAGATGTCAAAGGATTACGGAATAGACAAGCGTAAGGTAGCCTCAATTCTCGATACGTTTTCCTGTATTGTTCAGGGCTTTTTGCCCTATGGCGCACAGATTCTCGTTGCCCTCTCGGTTGTAACAACCCTCGGCTTTGAGCTTTCAGCATTCGATATCATCAAAAACCTTTTCTATCCCTTCCTGCTTCTCATAAGCTCACTCGTGTTTATCTTCTTCGTTCCCGAAAAGGAAACTAAAGCATAATTCAAAAAAACGGGTGAATTAAAATGAATGAGCTTCAGGAATTTATAAACAAAATATTTGCTGACGGTATTCACAAGGCTGTCATAAGCAAGCCCAAGGCGAAGGACAGTGAATACCGCAAAATAACTGTAGAGCGTCTGGCAAAATATTACCAGATAGCCAAATACACCGAAAAGCAGGTTTTTCACGAAAACGTACCTTTTGATAAAATTGCAGAGCGTTGCTTTGAAATCATTGACGGGCAGTATCTTCAGCTCAATGCCTGGGGCGAAGAAAAGGAGCACTGCATTACCGTTTCCAAAAAGGGAAAGGTCTTTTACGGTGCTAAAAAGAATGCTTCTGCCGCTAAAAATCAGCCTGTTTCCCATAACAGACAAAAGCAGTACATCCTTCCCGAGGGTAAGGTTATCGAGCCGCTTGTGGATATGGGAATATTCACAAAAGAGGGCAGGGTAGTGCAGGCTATGTACGACAAGTACAGGCAGATTAACCGCTTTGTCGAGCTGATTGACGACTGTATAAAGCAGAATAATTACAAAAAGCTGAATATTATTGATTTCGGCTGCGGTAAATCCTATCTTACCTTTATTGTTTACTACTACCTTACAGAAATCAGGAAAATTGAGGCGAACATAATCGGTCTTGACCTGAAAAAGGACGTAATTGAAAAGTGCAACAAGGCGGCACAAAAATACGGCTACGATAATCTTCGCTTTGAGCTTGGCGATATAAACGGCTACAAGTGTCCGTTTGACGTGGATATGGTTATAACTCTCCATGCCTGCGATACCGCAACGGACTTTGCGCTTTTCAACGCAATTAACTGGAACGCTAAAATGATTTTTTCCGTGCCCTGCTGTCAACACGAGCTCAACAATCAGCTTTCTACGGAAAGCCTTTCTCTGCTCACACGCTACGGTATAATTCAGGAGCGTTTTGCCGCTCTGCTTACTGATTCTGTCAGGGCAAATCTGCTCGAATACTGCGGCTACAAAACACAGGTGCTCGAATTTATTGACCTTTCGCATACGCCGAAAAATTTGCTCATCCGTGCCGTGCTCAACCCGAGCGCAACAAAAAAAGCAAAGGAAAAAGCCCTTGTCGAGGTCAAGGCGGCAATAGCTGAATTCAACGTAAAACCAACGCTTTACGAGCTTGTGATGAATAAATAATTTTCTTTAAAAGACCGTCACGCACGGTCTTTTTCTGTTGATTTTACTTTTGAAAATACCGCACGGTTAATTAATGTTTATTTATGAATTGAGCCTTATATTTATTTTAAAATAACGTTTTTTGCATATATTTGCATTACACTTGTATTGTTTATACAAAAAAGGTCTTGCAATATGTTCTTTCATAGTATATAATAATAAGGACTTTAGTTCCGAGCGTGGCTTTCGGAACAAAATAACAGGAGGTAAAATTATGAAGAAAAGATTAGCAATCGTTCTCTCCCTCGTGCTCGCACTTTCAATGCTCCTTCTCACAGCTTGCGGTGACAAGCCCACTCAGGACCCCGCAAACGATCCCGTAGCAGGTGACCTTACCGCACAGGAAATCATTGTCGGTACAGGCGGTGCAACAGGTACATACTACGGCTTCTGTAACACGATTTCTTCCATCCTTAAGGAAAAAGTCGGCGCAAACCTTATTATCCAGTCTTCAGGCGCTTCCAAGGCTAACATCCTTGACGTTGACGACGGTAACGTTGATATGGCTATTGTTCAGAACGACGTTATGGACTACGCTTACAACGGCACTTCTCTCTTTGCAGATGTCGGCGCTATCAAGTCCTTCTCAACTCTCGGCGCAGCTTATGCTGAGGTTTGCCAGATTGTTGCAAGAGCAGATTCCGGCATCAAGACAGTTGCTGACCTTGCAGGTAAGAAGGTTTCCGTTGGCGACAGCGGCAGCGGTGTTGAATTCAACGCACAGCAGATTCTTGAAGCATACGGCATCACATTTGAGCAGATTGACAAGCAGAACCTTTCCTTCCAGGCATCTGCCGATGCTCTTAAGGACGGCAAGATTGACGCTTTCTTCTGCACAGCAGGTGCTCCTACAGTTGCTATCACAGACCTTTCCACAACAACAGGTATAGTTCTTGTTGAAATCGATGCTGAGCATCTTGCAGCTCTTCAGTCCAAGTACGGTTTCTATGCCGAATACGTTGTTCCCGCAGGCACATACAAGGGTATCGACGCTGACGCTACAACAGTTGCTGTTAAGGCTACATTTATCGTAAGCAACGACCTTGACGAGGAAACAGTTTACCAGCTTACAAAGGCTATCTACGAG
Source organism: Acutalibacteraceae bacterium (assembly GCA_045654045.1). Lineage (GTDB taxonomy): Bacteria > Bacillota > Clostridia > Oscillospirales > Acutalibacteraceae > UBA8612. Next base: position 5,177 of record JAZOMP010000129.1, on the reverse strand, counting down.
AACAAGGATGAATACACACACGAAAAGGCAGCAGAAATGAGCCTTGAGTATGCTGTATCCAGCATCTCCGTTCCCTTCCATCCCGGTGCAGAAAGATACTTTAAAGAGGTTGGCGCAATCGCTGAATGAGCCATAAACCCGGCTTCTTAAAAAGGTTAATCACAGCAGCCGTTCTAATGTTAATCATTACAGCGGCTGCTGTATTTATAAAAACCGCTTCGGCTGATTACCTGGTTTTATACAATGCGGATACCGGGGAGCGTTATATAACCGAAAAAGCCGAAGAGGGGATGATGTTTTCCGTTGAGTTTATCCACTCGGTCAACAAAACCCCGGTCAAGGACACTTTTATAATCGAAAGCGGAGAAATCCGTGCATATTCCACTACTTACCGTTCCTTCGGTGCTGGTGTACAGACTGCGCTTGAAGGAAACCAGAAAATGACCTATGACGAGCAGGGGAATATGATTATTACGGGCTACGATATTACTTACAACCCGTTGAGATACTGTGTCGGCACCGTGTCCGACCATATTCTCACCCTCGGCGGTGAAGAAATCAGCCTTCGCAATATGTGCGGCAGAAGCGAAAGGGTTGTTTTTGAAACCGTTACGGGATTTGAAATTCTGACGAAAGGAATGTAGTTAATGTCAGATGTGAACACAAAGCCTATCACCATGGCGGCTGATGAGGACGAAGTTATTGATGTTGACAAATTGATGGCGGACTTCGACAAGGAGTCAAATACACGCCAGTTTAAAGGTATATTCGACAAAATTATTAAAATCGGTATGGTGCTCTTTTCCCTTTACGTTATGTTCGACGGTTGGACCGGCACCATGGAGGAAAGGCAGAAAATGTCGATATTCATCGGCATCATTGTTTTCATCGCCTTTATTCTCTACCCCGTAAGCAAGAAAGAAAAGAAAAGGCTCAACCACGTGCCTTTCTATGATTACATATTCGCGGTAGTCGGCTCAGGCGCATTCTTCTATTACGCTATAAACTGCCAGGCTATCGTTGACAGAGCTTCCAGAATCAACGAGCTCGATATCGCCGTTGCTATTATCGGTACGCTACTGTTGTTTGAAGCGTGCCGAAGGGTTGTCGGCTTGCCGATTGTCTGTGTTTCAGCGGCGTTTATTGCCTATGCGTTTATCGTTGTAAACCGCAATCCATTAAGGGTTATTATGTATAAGCTCTTCTATACTACTGAAGGTATAGCCGGTACACCCCTTAACGTCTGTGCATCGTTTATTGTTCTGTTTATTATTTTTGCTTCCTTCCTTGAGCAATCGGGTATAGGTGCATTCTTCGTTGACCTTGCTAACTCAATTGCAGGTAAGGCAACAGGCGGTCCTGCAAAGGTTGCCGTTATTTCCAGCGCAATGGAGGGTATGTATTCTGGCTCATCCGTTGCCAACACAGTCGGCAGTGGCTCTGTTACAATTCCCACAATGAAGCGTTGCGGCTACAAGCCTGAATTTGCCGCCGCTGTTGAAGCTGCTGCTTCCACAGGCGGTCAGATTATGCCTCCGATTATGGGTGCTGCCGCCTTCCTTATGACAGAGTATACGGGTATGCCGTATTCTCAGATTATTATTGCGGCTATTCTTCCCGCGGTGCTTTATTTCACTGGCATCTTTATGATGATTCATTTTGAAGCAAAGAAGCTCGGTCTTAAGGGCCTTCCCAAGGAAGCTATTCCGAATTTCTTCAAGCTTGTTATTACCAAGGGCTACCTTCTTCTTCCTGTTGTTGCCCTTGTTGTTGCAATGAATCACTTCTCACCCGCAAAGTCAGCTATTATTGCAATTCTTTGCGCCATAGCTGTAAAACTTGTTGAAGGTATAGTAAAATCAATTGTACATAAGAAGTTTGATTTCGGCTTCGACCTGTATTTCCGTTCACTTGCAAACGGTACAAAGAACGCTATCGGCGTTGCCCTTGCCTGTGCGGTTGCCGGCTGTATCTCCGCAATGGTACAGCAGACGGGTCTTGCAAACGTGCTGTCCGCTCTTGTTCAGTCCGCTTCGCAGATTCATCCGATTTTTGCTCTTATGCTCACAATGCTTATGTGTATTGTGCTTGGTATGGGTGTCCCCACAACGGCAAACTACGTAATTATGGCTTCAATGGTTGCTCCTATTCTTATTCGCAGCCTCAGCCTTCCCATACTAGCTGCCCATATGTTTGTTTTCTACTTCGGTATTGTTGCGGATATTACTCCGCCCGTTGCTCTTGCCGCTTACGCAGGCTCTGCTATTGCTAAGTCCAATCCGCTTAAAACAGGTATAACGGCAACACGTCTTGCTATTACGGCATTTATAGTGCCTTATATCTTTGCTTTCAGCCCTGATATGCTTATTGTCGGCTCAGATGCGCCCTGGTACGAAATCGTGCTTCTCGTTGTTACAGCAGTTGCAGGTATCTTTATCGTATCTGCCGGTATGGAGGGCTATCTGCTTAAGGAAATGCCCTGGTGGCAGAGGATTTTTGCTCTTGCAGGCGGTCTTTGTATGATCATTCCCGGCATTGCAACTGACGCTGTAGGCGTAGCAATTATCGTTGTACTTCTTCTTCTTCAGAAATTTACAGGCAAGAAGCCCGAAAAGAAATTAATAGCTTAAATTAAATTCCAAAAGCACTTCTCTGTTTTTTTACAGATGAAGTGCTTTATTTTTTTGTTGATATTGAAATTTGATTATGATAGAATTATAAAAAAACGCAGGGGAGAAATATATGAATTTTATAAAATCAATTTTTGCCTTTATTTTAAGCCTGATTTTAACAGTTTCGTCATCTGCTCAGTTTCCGTCAATTCCTCACGAGAGTGATTTTGTTCTGCAATGGTCGGACGAGTTTGACGGCGACAGCGTTGACACAACAAAATGGACATGTAACTATACAGGAGAGGAATCTGTAATACGCAAGGGCGGAATCTGGAATCCCGATTTTGCTTCGGTAAAAGACGGTAACCTTCATATCCGTACGGAATACTTCCCCGACGGCTATAACGGCAACGGTATTCCCGGCTGGTATACGGCTCGTCTTAATTCTATCGGTCTTTTTACTCAGCGTTACGGCTATTTTGAAACAAGGTGTATTCTGCCCAAGGGCAAGGGTTTGTGGTCTGCGTTCTGGCTTATGGGTCATGGTGTAGGTTCAATCGGTAACGGCGGTATTGACGGCGCTGAAATTGACGTTTTTGAGTCCGCTTTTTATGACAGTCCGTTATTCTTTAAAAACAGGGTTACTTCAAATATCCACTATGACGGCTACGGCGAAGAGCACAGACAGAAGAATATCTGTAAGCCCTTTGTTTTTATTAACAATCCGTATGAAGAATATAATACATACGGTCTTGAATGGAACGAGAATGAATATGTTTTCTACATTAATGGTATCGAAACCGGCAGAAGCGATTTCGGCGGTGCTTCTCAGGCGGAAGAATGGCTTATTCTTTCTGTTGAGGTCGGCGGAGAAAACGGTGTTCCGGGCGAAAGCTGGGTAGGTGCTTCCATAGAAAGCAATACCGAGCCGCTTACGGATTTTATTGTAGACTACGTAAGAGTTTATCAGTATAAGGATCTGGTATAAAATAAAACAGGGAGCTGTCTTAAATCTGGTAAGACAGCTCCCGTTAATTATTTAATTACCACTTGTTTTCTACGTATTCACAGAATGCGTACATATCCTTGATTTCAATTTTTTTGCCGTCATCAAGTGTTACGTCACCGCTCCATATGCCGTGTACCTGGTGCGTATGCATTCTCGCTACACCGAGGTTTAAATCCGAATGGAAGTCATATGTCGGCTTCATAGTCAGGTTAAATCTGCCGTCCTCGGAAACGAACTTCCACTCCTGCATAAACTTGTCGGGCTTGGGGAAGGTTTCAACATCAACTGCGCCGAATTTGTGTGCCTTACCGTCGTAGAAAAGGCAGGTTTCCGTAGCGTTGCTTTCATCGCCGATAGCCCAGGTAATCTCAAAGCCGAAAAGGTGCTTTTCGCCGTTTTCATCGGTTATGTAACTTGAGCCGTTGCCCCAGTACCATACCATTTTATGCGGAGTGTTTACTCGTCCCCAGTCAAGTGCGCAGAAGGATTCGTCTTTGCTGAAATTCCATTCTTCGCCGTCGATTTTAAACGTACCTTCGCAGGGCATACAGTTCTGCTTTGTTGTCATAAAGTACTTGGTTTTGTCGCCTTCGAAGGGGAGAACAGTTGTAATATTTTCAAGTCCGGGCATAATGTCCATTGTGAATTTACATTCAACCGTTTTACCGCCCTTAAGCATTTTAAACCATAGCGTTCTTGTGGTTTCCTTTGTGTCAAAATCAAATTCAGCCTTGCCTATTTTGTAGCCGAAGCGGTTGGGAACGTCACCCTTTGCAGGCGGAACGTATTTGTCCTTACCGCCGAGGTAAAGCTGGGTTGCATCCATTATAAGTTTACCGTTTGTAATGTCAATCAGCTTTGCGGCAACAAAACCGCCAATGTTGATGTTGGCAAAGTTAATCTGTACCATATACTTGCCGTCGGAAACCTGATAAAAATCCCATTCCTTACGGCTCATAAGTTTTGCCTTTACCTTTGTTCTGTCATATTCAAAAACATTACGCCTTGCCCAACCCTTTGCCTGAAGCTTGCCCTCAGCCGACAGCAGGCTGGTTTCTTCAGTATATTCGGTCTGCTTTGATTTATTGCGCCAATCAGAATACGGCTTATAAGTTCTTTCCATATAAAAACCTCCCGTAAAATATCATACTTTTATTTTAATAACTAATTGTAAAAATTGCAACTGTTTTTAAATAAAAAGTCCGCTCATCCCTATAGAAAGAGCAGACTTTATATTTTAATTTTTTCCGGAATATGTTTTTCCGGCTTCAAGAGAATTACCGTTTGCAGCAAGAATCTGGGTTACCGTAACAAGCTGATAACCCTGCTCTATAAGCTCAGGTATCACACGTTCCATTGCATCCACCGTTGTTTTGTGCAGATCGTGAAGTAGAATTATTGAGCCATTTTTAGCCTGACTCATAACAGAATCATAAACCGCATCAGCGTTTTTGCTTTTCCAGTCAAGCGTATCGACTGACCAAAGTATGTAGCTGACACCAAGCCTTTTACCGACTTTTTTCACCGTATCGTCATAAGCACCGTAAGGCGGCCTG
>JAZOMP010000128.1:0-1505 GCA_045654045.1 Acutalibacteraceae bacterium | reverse complement strand
AAACCGCCATTCATTGAATGGCGGTTTTAAAGTTATTGTTTAGAAAGCTCTTGCAATCTCCTGGAATATTACGTAAAGTCTTGAATCCATAAACCAGTTGATAATTTTATCAATAAGGCTTAATTCTGTTTCCTCAAAGGTGAGAGGCTCGCTGCCGTTGTCAATAACGAGCGGCTGAGAAATACACATACCGCCTTCGCCGAGAAGCTCTGCTCTGACGTAAAGGAAGTTTTCAGCACCTACAATTGTGTCGAGGTCAAGTGTGAATTCGCCGTTGCTGTTTACAGTCTGCTCTGAGATAACCTTGCCGTTTGCAATGAACTGAATATGCTTTGCATCCTTTGCACCTGCGGTAATCTTGTGACCGTCAACTGTAAGCTTTGTGAACATCGGGTAGGGGAGGTCAGTGCCTGAAACGTCAAATTCTTCCTTGGGACCTATTTCAAACTCGTTGCCGCGAAGCTTTCTTGTAACTGCGAAGAAAGCACCGCTCTGCATTGTTTCCTTAACGTGGTCCATATCGTTTTCTTCCATCATAAATACGCTGAAGGAAGTGTCGATTGTTGAAAGCCAGTGAGCGTCTGTGTTGCTGTAGCCCCATACGTTCTTGCCGTAGGGCAGGCAGTACATAAGAAGGTTATCCCAAAGGATTCTGTCGTAGCCTGTTGTGCCGTTTCTCTCGTTGAACACTTCAGTACCAAGGCAGGAATCGTACTTAAGAAGAAGGTCGCCGAAGTATTTAACACTTGCGGGGTCATTTACGATTTCGGGGTTGCTGTTGCTGTTAAGCCAGTCGCCGGGGTGGTTTATGTGTGAAAGACCGCCGTTTTCTTCAACAAAGCTGATAGCTTCTTCAAAGCTGTTTTCGCCGCCGTCCCATGCGTTACCGACGTCTGCAGGAAGGAAGTAGCCGTTAGTGTGGCTTTTTGTAAGTGTGATGTAACCCAGCTCGTTAGCGCCTGTTACACAAACCATTTTCTTGTTTCTGGGTGTGCCGTTCTCGAGGGGATATGTACCGGTTGTGATAGCCTCATATTCCTCGTCTGTAAGGTGACCTACCTTGTTGCCGATAATGTACTGGTAAAGGTAAAGTGCAGGACGTGCAGGCTCTTTGTTCCATTCAACGCCTGTAACACCGTGGTCAGCGTTTGCAACGAAATCGAAACCTTCGTTATAATAACCCTTGATCATTGTGGGCAGGTCAAGGTCTGCGTCGCTGTAGGTTGTGTGGGTGTGTAGTGTGCCTTTTTACGCCCCCCATGCACTGTCACCCTCCCAAATAACATCTGCGTAAGGGGAAACAATGGTGTATTCCGCATTTTCTGCGTTTGCACCAAGAATAAACATGGGCACAAGCATAACTGCGGCAAGGATTACTGCAAGAATCTTTTTGCTTGTCATTGTTGAATAGCCTCCTAGTATTAATATATTAGTATTATTATCCTATTATTTTTGATAAAAGTCAATCATTTTTGTAAAATTACTGCACCGTAGGCAGGAATATC
>JAZOMP010000127.1:0-6433 GCA_045654045.1 Acutalibacteraceae bacterium | reverse complement strand
ACAAACGCCTTCAAAATTTTCGTTTACATCGCTATTGGAAAAACGCAGCACTTCAATTCCGAGTTGATTCAGAACAGCTGTTCTTTGGGTATCAGATAAAATTCCTTTTTCAGAATAATGTTGACTTCCGTCAAGCTCTATAACAAGCTTTGCTTTTGAGCAGTAAAAATCAACTATATAATTATCAATCGGTCGTTGCTTATAAAATTTAACCGGATATTTTTGCAGGAAATCATACCAAAGGTGCTTTTCCTGTCTTGTCATTGCTTTTCGCAGAGCTTTAGCAACATTGATGTTGTCACTGTTGTAAGAGGTGTATTTGTAGTCTTTCTCTTTGTTCATAAAGGTTACATCTCGTAGGTCTCCGGACAAACCTCCATAATCTTCTCCCTTAACTTAATAAAGTCCTCAAGTGCTTCGGGCTTCTGGTTGGGGTTACGCAGGAGTGCGGCTGGGTGGAAGGTGCCCATCATAAGGGTGCCGTTTTTTTCTATAAACTGACCGTGCTGTTTTGTTACCTTGAAATCGGGTGAAATAAGTCTTGTTGCCGAAATTCTGCCCAGGCAGACTATGATTTTCGGTTTGAGCAGTCTTGTCTGCTCACGAAGCCAGCCGATGCACTCGTTCTGCTCCTCGGGGGAGGGGTCACGGTTCTGCGGCGGACGGCATTTTACCATATTGGCGATATATATATTCTTTTTTCGGTCAAGGTCAACTGCGGCAAGGAATTTGTCGAGAAGCTGACCGCCTCTGCCGACAAAGGGTTCGCCCTGGATATCCTCGTTTGCGCCGGGACCTTCACCGATAAAAAGTACTTTTGCGTTTTCGTTGCCTACGCCGAAAACAAGCTTTGTTCTGGTTTCGGCAAGGGGGCATTTTGTGCAGCCCATACAGTCATTCTTAAGCTGTTCCCAATTATCGTACATAGTTATTTCTCCAACTGTTCCAATCTTTCAACTTTTACATTGAGTCCTTCCATGTGAACGAGGTTTTCCTCGTCACAGCAGGTGATGAAAACCTGCCTGTTCTGCAGGCGGCTGACGACATATTTCTGTCTTAACGGGTCAAGCTCGCTGAAAACGTCGTCCAGCAGAATTACGGGTTCTTCACCCGTGGCTTTTGCGATTAAATCCGCTTCCGCTAATTTCAGCGAAAGTGCGGCACTTCTCTGCTGACCCTGCGAGCCGAAATTTCGGGCACTTTTGCCCGAAAGCTCAATTGAAAATTCTTCTCTGTGTGCGCCGACGCTTGTTACACAGCGTTCAACGTCGCTCTCACGCTTTTCACGCAGAGCATTAATAAGGCTTTCGTATATTTCCTGCCGCCCTTGTGCTTTTTCACGGGTGTATTCCTTGTAGCGAAGGGTAAGCGTTTCCTTGCCCGAGGAAATTTCATCATAGGCAGGGCAGGCGAATTCCTTTAAGTTTTCAAGACAGCGCATACGGCTGTCGATTATAACCGAGCCCTTGCGCGCAAGCTCCTCGTCCCAGATGTCGAGCATTGCAAGGAAGGATGGGTTATCCTTTGCCGCACGTAAGCTTGCGTTGCGTTGGGCTAAAATCTTGTTGTATTCAAGCAGGTTTTTTGCGTAATTCGGCTTGAGTTGACTTAAGGCAATGTCGAGGAATTTGCGCCTTTCTTCCGGTCCGTCCTTTACAATTGAAAGGTGAAGCGGAGTAAACGCAACGCAGGTGAATTCACCGTTCATTTTTCTGCCCGAGGGCAGAGCAATTCCGTTGAGCTCTGCGTGACGCTTTTCGTCAATTGTTATAGCGGCAGTTTTCGTACGGTTGCCAGAGTAAAATTCCATTTCAAGCTTTGCCTGCGGTGTGCCGAAACGCACAACGTCCTTGTCCCTCAAGCTTCTGAAGCTGCGGCAGCCCGTGAAAAGCCATATACTCTCTATTAAGTTTGTTTTTCCGAGTCCGTTTTCTCCGCAGATTATGTTAACACCCTCGCCCGGGGTATAATCCAGCCGGGCAAGGTTGCGGTAATCATAAGCTTTAAGGTTAAGAACTTTCATTTATCTTACAATTTTTTCGCCGTCAAACAGAATTACGCCGAAGCCGTGGCCTGTCTTGCCGCCTGCCTCAACAAATTCGGCAAATGCACGGCGAAGTGAATTATCTCTGGGCCACTGCTCAACGGGAAGGTCGGAGAAGCGTTCAAAAATTCTCCAGCCGTCGTTGAATTCTTCCTTCTCGCTCTGGCGGAGGATTTCAAAATCACGGATGAATTTTGCTGTGTTGCTCTTTTCGGGCAGGAAGGTGAGGTACTTGTCGTAAAGCAGCCAGGAGCCGCAGCCGAAAAGTACGGGACCGCCGTTGAACTCATCCTTGAAGAATTCAAATGCCTGGCGGTAGGAATCGAAACGGACCTCGTCGGTAAGCGGAACGCCTGAAGACGGAATGTGGAAATTGATATACTTGTCGCCTGTGTGGACAACGTGGCCGCTTGAAAGCACCTTGCCGTCATCCTCTTCGCCGATCTCACGCATTTCAAACTGGAAGCGGCCGAGCGCAAAACGGTCAACCTCAAACTGACCGTGGAACCAGCCGCCGACAAATGTACCCCAGCAGTTTTCACAGTCACGGCACTCGATGAGCTTGTACTTGAGGTCGCACATATGGTCGTAGTACATCTTGTCAGACAGACCCTTTTCACGGTAGCGCTTGAGAAGCTCCTCGCTGCAGCAAAGCAGGAATACCATATGCATTGTCTGCTCGGGCTTGCCCATCTTCTTTGCCAGCTCTGTTACTCTGTCGAGCTTGGGTCCGAGATCGTTTGCCCACGGGAACATATAGTCCTCGTAAATCTTGTCGAATTCGTCGCCCCACTCCTTGTTTTCGTCAAGGAGCCTGAACATCTTGATAAAGCAGTCCTGTGCCTCCTGCGGGAAGCCGATTTTCTGCATAACGTCTCTGTTGTGTTCTGAATTGTGAAGCATGGTTGGTACGTCCTTTCAGTAAGTAAAGTTGATTAAGAGTATAAAATAAATAGGAGATAATAGATTTCAGTTTTTGACTTTTGCTTATTTCCTGGTTAACCAGATAAGCATATCCGTTTCCCCTCTGTTTGCGTATGCGTAGTAGGGGATGAGCTTTATTTTCTGTTCAACAAAAGCTTCGTCATAATCGTAATAAAGCTCGTCGCTTGCAGGGCGGATATAACCGTCAAGCTCGATTGCGCTCACGCCGAATTCAGGTGCATCAATAACAGTTGCACCGTTTTTCGGGTCAACGTAAAGACCTTTGAGCGGCAGGGGATTATCCATACCCTCGGCGCAGTAAACAACGGGACCTCTCTGCACGGCTACTCTGCCGCAGCACTGACGCACCTGCGGATTTGCCTGAACAAAGCGTACGGGCATATCGAGTGTGTACTCAATAACCTCGCCGTCGGTTACGTCAACATAGATAAAGCCGTCGTCTTTGAGAGTTGCATTTTTGCCGCCGCTGAGAGTGTAATTTCTGCACCATGCAGGCAGACGAAGTGCAAGCGTGAAATTGCCTGAGCAGGTGATTTTCATTTTACCGTTTTCGGGGTAAAGTGTCTCAACGCTGATTGCTTTGCCCTCGCCCTTGAATTCGCCGCCCATAAAGTGGTGAAACCATAATGTGCTTTCGTTTTCTGTGCAGGCAAATTCACCGATGTTTGCAATAAGCCTTGTTACGTTGGGCGGACAGCACGAGCAGTCAAATACCTCGAGGCGCTGTGTTATCGGGTAAAACGGCTTGTGTCTGCCGTCCTTGGGGTTATTTATACCTATAAGGTCAACCTCAATTGAGTTATCGTAGAAGAAGCCTTTACCGTCCAGCGACAGTCCGCAGAGGAAGCCGTTGTAAAGTGCAAGCTCTGCCGCATCGTCATACTTTCTGTTGGGGTTAATGGCGCTCATACGCTGAGCGAATAATATGTAACCGATATCGGCGCAGGTTTCGCAGTAGGAAGAGGTTTCGGGTAAATCGTAATCGCCTAAGAACGCTTCACCAACACAGGTCTGACCCAAGCCGCCCGTAATGTACATCTTTTTCTTTGCCATACTGTCGAAGAGCTTGTCTGCGGCGGTGAAAAGTGTTTCGTCGCTGTATTCTGCGGCAAGGTCTGCCATACCGCTGTAAAGGTAAACCGCACGTACGCTGTGACCGACTGCTTCGTCCTGCTCTCTGACGGGCTTGTGTGCCTGGGTGTAGGCGTCCATTTCCTGACCTCTTACGTCAACAAAATATTTGCTCAGCTCAAGGTATCTCTTTTCGCCCGTAGCGTGGTAGAGCTTAACGAGGGCAAGCTCGATTTCCTCGTGCCCGGGGCTTTCAAATTCCGCCCACTTGTCGGTAACAAATGCCTTTTCAATCATATCCGCGTAGTCGCACATAATCTTAAGGAATTTGTCCTTACCTGTTGCATAGTAATATGCAACAGCAGCCTCCATAAGGTGACCTGCGCAGTAAAGCTCGTGGTTGTATCTTGCGGTAAAACGGTCCTCAGGCTCAAAAAGCGTGTAGCAAATGTTGAAGTAGCCGTCGTCCCAGCGGTTTTTATCAATAAGGTCAACAGTTTCGTCAATAATTCTTTCAAGCTCCGGGTCGGGAGTCTTTGCGATTATGTACGCTGCACTCTCAATCCACTTTGCAACGTCCGAATCCCAGAAGATGTGGGGCTTATTTGGGTCGCCTTCCTTCCAGTTCACCTTGAACGCATCGAAACGGCCCGTTTCGGCAAAGCGGTTGTAAACGCTGTGAATGGTAACCTCACGGTTAAGCTTCTGCTTGTCTGCCCAGAAGCCGCCTGTGATTTCGGTATTTTTAAGAGGGATGATTTTACTCAAAGATGTCATACATTATACCTTCTCTGCTTTCGGAATTTATAATTTTTTCAACGCCGTAGTAGCGTGACATGAAATAATTTCTCCAATTCGTGCTGTCTAAATCTATATCACCATAGGGATTAAAATAGTTGTATTTTGCCCAGCCTCTTACCGGTTCGAGTACAAGCGTGGTTTTTCCTTCAGATATCATTTGAGCAATATGTGTTTCACGTTTCTCATATGCTATTAGGGTTTGTTTTATATCTAAATATGATGTAACATAGCTCGTGCAGAAAAAAATGGTAGAAATTACCATTGCAGAACATATTATTCGACGGTAAATTTTATCTGTTGCCTTAACAAGTGATAAAAGTTGGCCAAAAGCAATTATTGCAAAAATGACGGGCGGTGTCCAGGAACGCGGCGGAAACTCAGGAGAAACTACCATACAATATATTGATGCACCTGAACCGATAAGGAAAATAAAGAAGCCATAAAATGAACTGAGTTTAAGATTTTTATTTGAGAAAAATGCAAGAATAAGTGCGACCAGAAGAAGCAGTAACGGCAACGCAAGATATTCAAAAACATCCATAGTTATGAAAATGGCGTTTTTGATCCATGCCCCTATTCCGCCAAAGCCTCCGGCCTGTTCAGCCCGCAGCTGCTGACCGGGGGAAAGCATCATTGCACCGAAGCCTGCAAGCACACCGATAAGTCCGCTGAACATCCATATGCGAATTTTTTTCTTCTCAAGCACCGTTTTGGTAACAAACAAAAGCGTCATAACAATAATGGAAATGCCTGTGTTTTCGTTTGTGTTGCCTGTAAGAATACCGCAGGGAATAAAGAGCAACGAGAGGAGTAACTCTGTAACAATATTTGATTTATTGTCAGCTTTTTTATTTGAGTTGTATGTATACGGAAGCAAAAAGAGCAATCCGATAACCATGCTCCAACAATAATTGCTGCTGCCGGTAAGCCAATAGAAGCAACCTGCGTAATCGGGAACAAATAACCACATGCAAAGATGAATTGCAACGAACCACCATAGTTTAAAGTTTTTGAAAGTACCTTTGCTGTGATAATAAATCAAAGCAATTAAGGCTAAGTATACTAACGAATTACAGATATCAAAAGCGATATCGTAGCCGTGGTTGGTGATCATCAGGAAAAACTGAGCAATTGTATGGTTGACTATTCTTCCGCTCCAAACTTTGTAATGGAGAATCTCTGATTCTATTATGTCCGAAACGTTTTGAACTTTTTCAGTTGTGCCCCAAACACAACTATAATTAAAGTCGTCTTCGGTCAAGGGAGTAAGATAATTGAATAACAACTGTGCAACAAAAATGACTGTTACAACGGCAGCCGTAGCAATCACTCTGAACTTTTTTCCCGTTTTTGTTTGCAGAAAGTTCATAAACTTTCTGTCCGCTGTATCAAAATTCATTTATTTGCTTCCTCCGTTTGCTTTTTATCTTTATTTGTTTCACGGATTATATATATCGGTCTTTTTTTGACTTCCATATAGGTTTTGGCGAGGTACTGTCCGATAACGCCCATACAGAAAAGCTGAATTCCGCCGATAAAGCAGATAAAGCAAACGACAGAAGCCCAGCCCTG
>JAZOMP010000126.1:0-12583 GCA_045654045.1 Acutalibacteraceae bacterium | reverse complement strand
AAATATGCACCTTTAGCTCAGCTGGTAGAGCACCTGACTCTTAATCAGGGTGTCCAGGGTTCGAGTCCCTGAAGGTGTACCAAATATGGCCCGTTGGTCAAGTGGCCTAAGACTCCGGCCTCTCACGCCGGCAACAGCGGTTCGAATCCGCTACGGGTCACCATATTTGACTTCTTGCTTCTTTGAAGCTTGAGTATAAAATTATGTGCCACGGTGCATAACAGTTGGTGTTTATGACATTGAGGGTCCACCCGTTCCCATTCCGAACACGGTAGTTAAGCTCAATCGTGCCGAAAATACTTGGTGGGAAGCCGCCCGGGAAGATAGGTCGATGCCAACACAAAAAGCCGGACATTTTTGTCCGGCTGAATTGATAACATCAGCGTTTTGCTGATTTGATATAGTTTAGCTTCTGCTAAACGCTTTATATGCCCTAATAGCTCAGTCGGTAGAGCACGCGGCTGTTAACCGCGGTGTCACAGGTTCGAGTCCTGTTTGGGGCGCCAAAACAAAAGCACTTCTTCGGAAGTGCTTTTGTTTTGTTGTGTCAGATGGCTTGTACTGTATCACTGTGTTTCGGCAGACGCACGGCTGTTAACTGCTTCGCAGGCTCACGCCGCCTGTGGCGGATGAAGTGAGCCGAGAAGAGGAAGAAATACAGAGCGATATGAGCGCTCCAAGCGAAATATCGCGACAATATTTCTGACCGATGGTGTCACAGGTTCGAGCCCTTTTGGTATTTCAGATAGAATTCAAATTTTAAACACCTCGTAACTGATACGGGTGCAGTATAATAGCTTGATTTTTTCTATTTTAACATATATAATATCGATAAGGAAGTGATGTTATGGGTTTTAATAAGACAATACAGATGTGTATTTTTGATGGAAATCCAAATGGACGCATTATGTGTGAATTATCTAACTGGAATGGTCGTGTATATAAAATTTCACGTAATGATTTGGGTGAGTTTGCTCACCGATCTGATTCCGAGTATACAGGTGTGTATTTCCTTTTTGGAAGAGATGAGGAGAACAATGATACTGTTTATATTGGTGAAGCTGAGCGAATGCTTGTAAGATTAAAGCAACACTTGAAGGATCGTGATTATTGGAACGATTGTCTTGTTGTAATTTCGAAGGATAATTTTTTAAATAAAGCTCATGTGAAATATTTAGAGAACAAATTCTATAATTTGGCTAGCGATTCAAAACGTGCGAATATTGTTAATTCAACTGTTCCAACGTGCTCTTCGATTTCGGAATTTGATGAAGCAATGTTAGAAGAGTTTATTGAAAACTCAAAGTTACTTGTTAATACATTGGGATATAAGGTTTTTGAAAAGGTTGATACATCTGTTGTTGATAACGAATTAGAATTGATGTATATCAGAGCTGCACGTGGAGCTAATGCTAAAGGAGTCTTAGTTTCTGATGGCTTTTTGGTTGTTAAGGATTCTCGGATTGCATTTGATACAACCGTCAGCATGCCTGATACATTAGTTAAGTTTAGAAGTCGTTTGATTGAAAAGGGAATTGTTAGCACAGATTATGTTTTTCAAAACGATTATATTTTTACTAGTCCTTCTCTTGCTGCTTCAGTGGTTATGGGGCGCAGTGCCAATGGAAGAACTGAATGGAAGACTATTGACGGCAGATGTATAAAGGATATAGAAGAAGCGTAATAAAGTCTATTATTGTAGTTTTTATATTATATATTTATTTAGGTTCAAATAGGTGTATTAAACACAAAAAAACGACATGTTTTGACATGTCGTTTTTTGTTTCTTGTTTTTTATTCAAAATACCTATATAATACGATATATAAATAGCAGAATGTACCGGATTAAGTTTTGGGGTTACAGTTTATGGGTATAATCGATTCTAAAAACATATGAATTAAAAGAATTATTATTAAATTAAATTTTATATATTAGTTTCATTTTAAATTTTATTGTAAAGGAATGATACATTATGAACCTCAGTATTTTACATTGTGAAGGTGAAAGAATCATCAATGCTGAAGGTAAACAGGTGTTTTTGCGTGGAACAAACCTTGGCGGATGGTTACTCGATGAATTATGGCAGGGATTTTTCAAAGGTGGAGAAGCTCAGTGGGATATCGTAACAACGCTTGAAAGGCGTTTCGGTAAGCTGGAAACGGATCGTCTTATAAAAATCCGTGAAGATAACTTCATCACAGAATATGACCTTGATTATCTTCAGTCGCTCGGTTTCACATGTGTTCGTGTGCCGTTCTGGTACCGTAATTTTCAGACGGATGATTCAGGTACTTGGAAACGCAAAGAAAACGGTGAAATTGATTTTTCTCGCCTTGACTGGGTTGTTGAGGAATGCGGAAAAAGGGGAATGTATGTAATTCTTGATATGCACGGTGTACCGGGTCATCAGAGCATTGCTCACCATAGCTGCCGTGTAAACCATTGCAAGCTTTATGACGAAACCGAAGAAGGTGCTTATTTCCGTTCGCTTGCCTGCGATTTGTGGCGCGAAATTGCCCG
This sequence comes from Acutalibacteraceae bacterium, assembly GCA_045654045.1. Lineage (GTDB taxonomy): Bacteria > Bacillota > Clostridia > Oscillospirales > Acutalibacteraceae > UBA8612. The sequence goes on along the minus strand of JAZOMP010000126.1, from coordinate 10,062 downwards.
TCATTTTGTCGGTAACGGTACTGTTGCCGCTTATGACCTGATGAATGAACCGATGTGCGATTATGAGGGTGACGATAAAATCAACAGCAAGTATCATGACGTTTATTCCTTGCTTTACGATGCGGTCAGGGCAGTTGACCCTGACCATATCATAACGCTTGAGGCAATCTGGACACCGGATGACTTACCGCACCCGACAGAACGTGGTTGGGAAAACGTGATGTATCAGTATCACCTTTATGACGATTCAAATGAAAGCTTCAAAGAGGTTACCTTGCACCACGCAAGCAAGAAATTTAACGTGCCTGTGCTTGCCGGTGAATTTTCTCCTTGCCGCGGAAACGCAACGTGGGAATACATATTGAAGCTTTTCAATGAGTGTTCGTACAACTGGCAGACATGGACCTATAAAGGACATTGCCCTCAAGGGAAAACTAGTCAATGGTTTATGATGGGCTCGGATGACCCGGATAATGTTGTTGATATAAATAACGATTCCATCGAGGAAATTGAACGCAAATGGTCATCTGTGAGAACGGAACTTTGCTGTAAACCTATGAATAATCATACGTTGCTTTCTGAGTTTTCAAAGGCATAATTTTTATCTTGTTCAATTAGGTGTAACATTACCGTTAGAAACGATATGTTTTGATACGTCGCCTATGTTTCTTGATTTTGATTCGAAATGCCTATATAATTAAAGAATAATATAAAGTGTTGATATATGGGTTTATCGTACGGTTTAGGCGGAGGTTTTTAATTAAATGGCAACTTTACTTCTCGTTATAATATATATTGCTTTTATCGGGCTTGGCGTTCCTGATTCACTTATCGGTGCTGCCTGGCCTGAAATACATATTCAGCTTAATATTCCTGTTGAATCGATAAGTATTCTAACGTTTCTTGTTTCTGGATGTACGGTATTATCCAGTATGTTCAGCGCAAAAATACTGAATAAGATCGGTACATCTAAAGTAACGGCATTTAGTACGGCTATGACCGCGGTGGCGTTGATTGGCTACTCTTTTGCTCCGTCGTTCTGGTTTATGATTCCTCTTGCCGTTGTTTTAGGCCTTGGTGCCGGTGCTATCGATTCGGGGCTTAACAATTACGTTGCGCTTAATTTCAAGGCGAGCCACATGAATTTCCTGCATTGCTTTTACGGCGTGGGAGTATCTCTCAGTCCGTATCTTATGTCACAGGCATTGAGTAACGTGGGCTGGCGCGGCGGTTACCGCTATGCATTTTATGTTCAGGCTTTTATCGCAATATTGCTGATCGTTTCCATTCCGTTGTGGAAAAAGACGTCCGCTTCTGACGTGTCGGAAGAAGAATCAGGCGTCAACCTTACACTTTTGCAAATGGCAAAAATGTCCGAGGTGCGGTTGGTGTGGGTTATTATGCTTGTTACCAACGCTATTGAATACGCCTGCGGAGTATGGGGAAGCACGTATCTTGTAGAAGAAAAGGGTTTTGCGTCTCAACACGGTGCACTTGCGCTTACAATCTATTACGTCGGTATGTCAATCGGAAGATTTGCTTCGGGCTTGCTTGCCGATAAAATCAGCACGTGGAAGCGTATCGGTATAGGTGTGATTATTCTTGCTCCTGCTGTTGCAATTATGCTTCTTCCTCTTCCCGGTGTTGCAGGTGTTGTAGGATTATTCCTTATAGGCTTGGGCAACGGCTCGATTTACCCGAATATGATTCACCTTACACCGCATAATTTCGGTAAAGAAGTGTCGCAGTCAATTATGGGCTCGCAGATTGCTTTTGCTTATATAGGTGTTATGCTTGCGCCGCCTGCAGTAAGTCTTATAAGCGGACTGTTCGGCATAAAGGTGTACCCACTTCTTCTTGCTGTGCTTTACGTTGCTATGGTTATTTCGTTGAAGTGCTTTGTCGGTAAATTGAAAAAGCAAGGCAAATATGATGCAAACGTGTGAATTAAAAAGGTGTCGGAAATGAAGAATAATGATAAGTTTGACTTGAACAGCTTTATATCGCCCGATGCTTCGTACGCCCCCGTGTATATCTGGGTGTGGAACGATGCCTGTACCCGTGAAATTATAGACGAACAGCTTGCAGAGATGCAAAGGCTTGGTATACGGGCTTTTTATATTCTTCCTGAGCCCGTGGAATTCAGACCAGACTGTATGCCCACAAACCTTTCACCGGAATATCTTTCCGATGAGTATTTTGAACTCTGTGCTTATGCAATCGATAAAGGGACAATGCTTGGTATGAACTGCTGGATTTACGATGAAGGCGGTTGGCCGTCGGGCAGTGCGTGCGGTAAGGTTGTAAAAGATCACCCGGAGTATTCTGCCGGTGGCAAATATCCCGATTTGTTGAATAAAAAAGCAACGGAATATTTTATAGAAATCACTCACAAAAAATATGCATCGGCAACCCGTAAATTTACCGCTGCATTTACCGATGAGCCCAAAGCGCCGTTAAATCCGTTCAGCAAAGATCTGGCTGAAAAATATGAGCAGACCTACGGCGAATCTGTTTTGCCATATCTTACGCTTATTGAGGGAAAAGAAAAACCGACCGAAGATAACGTTCATGTTCTTCGCCGTTGGTATGATTTATGCAGTCGCATTTTTTGCGAGAATTATCTGCTTCCCTGCAAAAAATGGGCAAATGAAAACGGATTTGCTTTTACCGGTCATCTTGATAAGGATCACAGTCCTCTCGGATGTATGAACGGCGGTGGGAACTTCAACCTTATGCGTGCGCTACGGTGCTTCGATATTCCGGGAATAGACGTTATCTGGCGTCAGCTTTATCCTGAAAGCAAAGTAACGAGCAGAGATGATATGAATGCGTACAACGGCTTTTATCCGAGGTATGCTTCGTCTGCCGCCGCACACAACGGTACAAAGATTGCGATGAGCGAAATTTTCGGCGTTGCCGGTCCGGGTCTTACTTATGATATGATGAGATATACGGTCGGGTATCAGGTGGTAAGAGGAATAAACGTATTCAATCCGTTTAATTTTCCGCTTGGGCGAAAGGGTCAGCTTCTTGCTCAGGAGTTGCCTGTTTTTACGGAGAATCAGCCGTATTACCGTTATCTCGGTAAGTTTAACCGTTATACGGAGCGTCTTTCTTATATAGCTTCTCTCGGGAAACGTGTCTGCGAAACTGCACTCTATTATCCCGTTTCGGATTTTCAGGGCGGCCTTGACGCTGATGCAACAGCAAATACTTTTGATTCTCTTGGCAGAAGGCTTGAATATATGACCGTCGATTTTGATATTGTTGACGATGACGTTATACAGCTTGCCGGAATAAGCGCCGATGGCTGTATGCACATCGGCACAGCGGAATACAAGCACATTGTTATTCCTGAAAATGCTTATATTCCCGAAAACACACAAAATGTGCTGAATGAATTTATCAGTCGCGGCGGAATAGTTTCCCGAGATATTAAAGACTGTCAGTCTGTAATACGGGCTGACGGTAACGGCTTACGTGCAATGCACAGAAAGGCGGAAAATGCAGAAATCTTAATTCTTTTCAACGAATCGGAAGAGAAAGAAAATTATAATATTTATCTGCCCTCGTCAAACGGTTATCTGCTCGACACGGAAAACGGCAAACTGCAACACTTACAGTCCGATAACGGCGTGCTGAGGCTCTCACTTGCCCTGGGCGAAACAGCTGTTGTGCTGCTGACAGCGGAGGTTTTCAATGCCGAAGAGCCGAAAGTATTCGCGGATAAAATTAATCTTCCGAACCAATTTATGCTCAGAAAAGAAACGGAGCTTGTCTGCGACGAAAACGGCTTTGTTAACGTAAATCATTCCGGAAAAGCGATTCCCGCAACTATGGGTGACTGGTCTTATTTAATCGGCAGTGCTTATTCGGGAAGTTGTGCTTACGAAACAACGTTTACTTTACCTGACGAAAAGGTGGGGAAAGAGGGCGAAATCAGCCTCGGCGATGTGCGCTTTGCCGCTTGTGTTTATCTGAATGAAAGTCTTTTGGGAGCGGCTTTGATGCCGCCTTACAGTCTGAGTGTACCGGCAAATCTGCTCCGGAAAGAGAACAGGCTGAAAATAGTTGTAACCAACACATCGGCAAATTGGTATATCCATACGGATTATTTTGACAACCGGAGTATAAAAGAACTTTCTCCGTATTTTGAAACGGAGCTCGAATATGCGAAAGACTCTGTATCAGGAGGGTTGTACGGACCGGTTATTTTGTGCTTGGAATAACGTTATTTAAAATAATTGTTATATCTTGAAAAATACGTTTTGTGTTGCTACAATATATTTGCGAAAGGGTGAGTAGGTTTTCTCGCTTTTTAAAGAAAAAACATGGAGGAAATATTATGAAAACAGCTGTTGTCAACGGCAGAATCGTTCACCCTGACGGCATACTGTGCGGTTATGCGATTCTTATTGAAAACGGTAAGATTTCCGCAATTGTATCGGATGAATCGTTAAACCCTGATAGTGTTTCCCTGATCGATGCGCAGAATAACTACGTGAGTGCAGGCTGGATTGATATACATACCCACGGTATAGCGGGCGAGGATTTTATGGATGCCGACCCCGAAGCAAATTTGCGTGCTATGATAGCTTACGCTCAGCACGGCGTAACGGGTGTTTTTCCGACTACTCTGAGTGCTCCTTTCCACGAAATACGTCGGGCGCTGGATGCTTTGGCACGTACCGATTTTTCATATTCTCAAGGTGCCTGCTTCCTGGGTGCTCATCTGGAGGGACCCTATTTTTCGGTTGAACAGCGTGGGGCACAGCCACCGCAAGCACTTTGCACCCCTGATGACCTCGAATACGTTGAACTGCTTAAGGAATATCCCTTTATCCGTCGGATTGATACGGCGCCCGAATTGCCAGGCAGTGCGGAAATGGCACGGTATTTACGTGAGTGCGGTGTTAAGTGCGGCATAGCACATACAAATGCCGATGCCTCTGTTATATCGGAAGAGGAGGAGGGTATCTATTCCATTGCAACACATCTGTATTCCGGTATGTCCGGTGTTCACCGCGTCAACGGTTTCCGTCGGGCGGGTGCAGTAGAAGCGTGCTTACTGCGTGACGATATCTTTTGCGAGGCGATATGTGACGGTATCCATCTCCCGAGCGAATTGTTAAAGCTTATTTATAAGGTAAAGGGTGTTCAGCGTATGGTTTTAGTTTCGGATTCCATACGGGGTGCAGGTCTGCAGGAAAACACCGGTTTTGTTATGGGCAATAAAAATACCGGCACCAAAGCCGTAATTGCAGATGGGGTAGCGTGGCTGCCTGACCGCTCTGCCTATGCAGGAAGCGTGGCAACCTTCGACCGCCTTGTTCGTACCGCTGTAACTCAGGCACAGATTCCGCTTTGCGATGCTGTTAGAATGTCAAGCGAGACTCCCGCCGCAGTTATGGGGCTGACCCGGAAGGGCATTTTAGCACCGGGCTATGATGCGGATATTACCGTTTTTGACGAGGAGATTAATGTTTTGCTTACTGTTGTGGGCGGAACGGTTGTATATAGTAAAAAGGAGTTTAAAATATGAAAATTACGTTATCTGAAAATGCTGTACAGTTGGGCGAGCGTGCTGCTGTACTTGCCGCCGAAAAACTTAACGCCGCAATTGAAAAAAACTCAAGAGCAAGGCTGGTTTTGTCTACGGGCGCTTCGCAGTTCGAAACTATAGCGGCACTCGTAAAGCTTCCCGTTGACTGGTCTAAGGTTGAGGTTTTCCATCTGGATGAGTATGTGGATTTACCCATTACGCACCCTGCAAGCTTCCGCAAGTATATCAAGGAGCGTTTCGTGGATTTCGTTAACGTAAAAGCTATGTATTACGTAAACACCGAGGGTGATATAACCGCTAACATTGCGGAGTTGACTCAAAAGCTTCGCGAAGCTCCCGTGGATGTGGCGCTGATCGGTATCGGTGAAAATGCACATATCGCATTTAATGATCCCCCGGCTGATTTTGATAACGATAACGCCTATATTGTGGTAACGCTTGCGGAAAAATGCCGCAACCAACAGCTTGGTGAAGGCTGGTTTTCCACTATTGATGATGTTCCTGAAAAAGCCGTGTCCATGACGGTTAAGGAAATTATGAAATCGGAAGTAATTATTTCCTGCGTTCCTCATCTGGTCAAGGCTCAGGCAATCAAGGATACGCTCGAGAATACCCTGACACCTGATGTGCCTGCAACCATGCTTAAACAACACGATGAATTTTATCTGTTCATAGATAAAAACTCCGCTTCGGCAGTTGAGATAGAAAAGTATCTTTGAAAAAATATTAAGAATACCGTCTTGATTTTTATTCAGAGTTGATGTATAATACGTAACGAAATAAATACAGGGGAGCTTGTGATGGCAGGCTGAGAGGAAGTAATCCAACTTCGACCCTATAAACCTGATGCGGATAATGCCGCCGTAGGAAGTCATATTCAAGGATTTTTTACAGGAGGCATCCGTAAAGGGAGTCTCCTGTTTTTATTTTATTCCCCGGGGAGCTGTTGAAAACGGCTGAGAGGCAGGTAAACCTGCGACCCGTAAACCTGATCCGGATAATGCCGGCGTAGGAAGCATAAAGTATGACAGTAATCTGCAGTAGCTGACCGTACTTCAATTTGCCTGCGCCTGAGTTTCCGGCGTGGGCAATTTTTATATTTTGGAGGTAAAATTTATGAAAGCAAGTATCGCAATTCAGGTTCTTCCCACCGCGAAAGATACGGATGACCTTATCCGTATTGTGGATGAGGTTATCGCATTTATTAAAAGCAGCGGACTGAACTGCCACGTAGGCCCGTTTGAAACAACTATCGAGGGTGAAGACTACGACCAACTTATGAACATTGTAAAGGAATGCCAGCACGTTGCAATAAGAGCAGGTGCGAAAAGCGTTTCAGCTTACGTCAAGGTTGTTTATCGTCCCGAAGGCGAAATACTGACAATTGATAAGAAGATAAAAAAACATGCTCAAGCGTAACATACCGTCAATTACTGCTGTTGCCGCTTTACTGATTATATGGCAGACGGTCTGTTGGGCGGGGCTTATACCTGCCTATATGCTTCCGTCACCGATTGAGGTAATCAGCGCTTTTGTCAGTGAATTCCCCTTGCTTCTTGAAAATTCCGTCATAACCCTGCAGGAAGCGTTTATCGGCCTGGTTTTGGGAGTAGGTGTAGGTTTTACCGTTGCCGTGCTTATGGACACGTTCGAAATTCTGTATAAAGCTTTCTACCCATTGCTTATCATCACGCAGACAATTCCTTCCGTTGCAATTGCACCGCTTCTTGTGCTGTGGTTTGGGTATGAAATGATGCCGAAGATTGTTCTTATAGTTATATCTACTTTCTTTCCCGTAACGGTAGGATTGCTTGACGGCTTCAGAAGTGCGGATAAAGATACAATCGGTTTGCTTCGTTCCATGGGTGCAAAGCGCACACAGGTTTTCCGTTATATCAAATTCCCTTCGGCACTGCCTCAGCTGTTTTCGGGCTTGAGGATAGCCGCGGCATACAGCGTTGTCGGTGCGGTTATAAGTGAGTGGCTCGGCGGCTTCGGCGGTCTCGGTGTTTATATGACAAGGGTAAAAAAAGCCTTCGCCTTCGATAAAATGTTTGCCGTGATTTTTCTTATCTCGGCTATTTCTCTTGCACTTATGGCTCTGGTCAGCTTTGCGGAGAAAAAATGTATGCCATACCGTAATCTTAACAAAAAGGAGAAAAATTTATGAAAAAAATAATTTCTGTATTATTGGCTGTAACAATCGTGATCTGTCTGTCTGCCTGCGGAAAAACTGAACAGAGCAAAATTACAATTGTTCTGGATTGGACACCCAACACAAACCACACAGGTATATTTGTTGCCGAGGCTAACGGCTATTTTGAACAGGTAGGTCTTGACGTTGAAATTGTTCAGCCGCCCGAAGGCGGTGCAGAGGCGTTGGTCGCTTCGGGGAAGGCACAGTTTGCCGTTTCGTTCCAGGATAGCCTTGCCCCTGCTTTTGTGGGCGAAAACGCAATTCCCGTTACCGCTGTTGCGGCAGTTATTCAGCACAACACCTCGGGAATTATCTCACGCAAAGGCGAAGGCATGGACACACCCAAGGGTCTTGAGGGCAAGAAGTATGCAACATGGGATATGGACGTTGAAAAGGAAACAATCCGTGACGTAATGAAGGCTGACGGCGGTAATTTCGACCTCGTTGAGCTTATTCCTTCAACCGTTACGGACGAAGTATCGGCTTTGAAAAGCGGCTCTGTTGACGCAATATGGATTTTCTACGGCTGGGCAGGCGTAGCCTGTGAAACTGCAGGTCTTGAAACGGACTACTTTGAGTTTGCGGATATAGACCCTGCGTTTGATTATTACACCCCCGTTATTATCGGCAACAACGCCTGGCTCAAAGAAAACCACGAAGCCGCAAAAGCCTTTGTCGGAGCACTTTCCAAGGGCTATACTTACGCGGTTGAGAATCCAAAAGCTGCCGCGGATATTCTCATGGATGCCGCACCTGAGCTTAAATCAAATACCGCGCTTGTATATGCAAGTCAGGAGTATCTTGCAAAAGAGTATATTGCCGATGCTTCACAATGGGGCGAATTTGACCCAGAGCGTTGGGCAGCTTTCTATAGCTGGCTGAACGAAAAGAATCTTCTGGAAGAAAAAATCGACCCCGATTTCGGCTTCACAAACGACTACCTTCCTGTATAATATGAATAAGCTGGAAGTAAAAAATATAAGCAAAAGCTTTGGCAGTAATGAAGTACTTAAGGATGTTTCCGTTGTACTTAATAAAGGAGAGCTGGTCTGTCTGCTCGGTGTCAGCGGCGGCGGTAAAACAACTCTGTTCAACATTATTTCAGGTCTGTTAACTCCTGATAGCGGTCAGGTACTGCTTGACGGAAGGGATATTACCAATCAGCCGGGAAATATCAGCTATATGCTGCAAAAGGATTTATTGCTGCCTTATAGAACTATTGAGGATAATGCCGCATTACCGCTTCTGCTTAAAGGTGTAAATAAAAAGCAGGCTCGTCAGCAGGTGTCGCCATTGTTTTTGCAATTCGGCCTTGAGGGGACACAAAAGAAATATCCCTCGCAGCTTTCGGGCGGTATGCGCCAGCGTGCGGCGCTTCTGAGAACATATATGTTTTCAAAGGACGTTGCTTTGTTGGACGAGCCTTTCTCTGCGCTGGACACAATAACAAAAAGCTCAATGCACAAATGGTATCTGAATGTTATGGAGAAAATTCAGCTTTCAACGCTTTTTATTACCCATGATATAGACGAAGCTATACTTATTTCAGACAGAATATATCTGCTGTCGGGCACACCTGGAAAAATAACGGGAGAAATCATTATCAAAGAACCAAAACCCCGCCGTGAGGATTTCAACCTTACGGCAGAGTTTCTGGAGTATAAGCGGCAGATAATTTCGCTGCTGTAAAGAAAAACATCCGTACACATTGTGTGCGGATGTTTACTCGTTTTATGCTGTTTCTACGCTGTTTGCTTTCTGCAAACCGTATTTTTCAATTGCGTTTTCACGCATTTTATATTTGAGGATTTTGCCTGCGGCATTCATCGGGAAAGAGTCAACAAAGTCAATGTATTTCGGAACCTTATGGCGCGCCATATTGTCCATAATATATTGCTTCATTTCTTCTATTGTCATTTCTACGCCTTCTTTGAGGATGATGCAGGCACAGATTTCTTCGCCGTACTGTTCGTCGGGCACACCGATAACCTGAACGTCATTTACCTTCGGGTGAGTGTAAATGAATTCCTCGATTTCCTTGGGGTAAATGTTTTCACCGCCGCGGATAATCATATCCTTAAGTCTGCCTGTGATACGGTAGTTGCCGTCTGCTGTTCGGCAGGCAAGGTCGCCTGTGTGAAGCCAGCCGTCCTTATCAATTGTTGATGCGGTAGCCTTGGGCATCTTGTAGTAGCCCTTCATAATATTGTAGCCGCGTGCAACGAATTCGCCGGTAACCTCGTCGGGGCAGTCTTCGCCCGTTTCGGGGTTGACAATCTTACATTCAATTTCGGGAAGT
>JAZOMP010000125.1:0-2201 GCA_045654045.1 Acutalibacteraceae bacterium | reverse complement strand
GGGCTCAGACCGAGTGCCGCCGAGGTGGGGTAGCAGCCGGGGTTTGCAATAATGTCAACACCCTTTGCCTTTTCTCTGAAAAGCTCGGGAATGCAGTAAACAGCCTTTTCGTGAATTTCAGGCTTGTCAAAGGGCTTGTCGTACCACTCTGTGTACTCTTCCTCGCTTTCAAGACGGAAGTCTGCGCCAAGGTCAATGAACTTTCTGCCCTTTTCAAGGCATTCAGCCGCAAGCGGCTCGGAAAGACCGTGGGGGAGGCAGGCGAAAACAACGTCTGCCATATCAACTGCTTCGCTCTGGTTAATACAAACCTTGTCGCAAAGACCAAGGAAGGAGGGGTATATGTCGGAAAGCTTCTGACCCTCAAAGCTCTTGGAGCAAAGGGCAGTCAGCTCAACGTTCGGGTGCTTGAGCAGAAGGCGTACAAGCTCTGCGCCTGCGTAACCTGTTGCGCCTATAACGGCTGCTTTTATTTTCATATCTATCAGTTCCTTATTGGTTATTTCTTGATTCTGTTCTTGACGCAGGTTTCAAGGTTGATTGCCTTGTAAACGTCCTCGTCAAACAGCTCGCATACGTTTTTGTACATATCGAGCGGAAGAGTTTCAAGCGTGAGCTTTTCTCTGATGCAAAGTGCAACAAGCTCGCCCGTTGCCTTGTAAGCATCACGGAAGGGGAGACCCTTGCCGACGAGATAGTCGGCACAGTCTGTAGCGTTGATAAAGCCCTCAGCTGCCGCACGGCGCATATTTTCGGGAATAACACGCATTGTGTCAATCATCGGGTCAAGAGCGGTCATACACATCTTGACTGTGTCAATTGCGTCGAAAATTGCTTCCTTATCCTCCTGCATATCCTTGTTGTACGCAAGGGGAAGACCCTTCATAGCGGTGAGCAGGGTCATAAGGTCGCCGAAAACTCTGCCCGATTTACCTCTGATAAGCTCGGCAAGGTCGGGGTTTTTCTTCTGCGGCATAATGCTTGAGCCGGTTGAAAAAGCATCGTCAAGCTCGACAAATTTGAATTCCCAGCTGCACCAGAGAATAATCTCCTCGCAAAGACGGGAAAGGTGTACCATAAGAATGGAAAGAGCGGAAGCAATTTCAAGGCAGAAATCTCTGTCTGAAACGCCGTCAAGCGTGTTTTCAACAACACCGTCAAAGCCCAGAAGCTCTGCGGTCATTGCCCTGTTAATCGGGTAGGTTGTGCCGGCAAGAGCGCCGCTGCCAAGCGGTGAATAGTTCATTCTTGCCTTAGCATCGCTGAGTCTGCCCATATCTCTTTCAAGCATACTCACGTAAGCGGAAAGCTGCATACAGAAGGTGATGGGCTGTGCACGCTGAAGGTGAGTGTATCCGGGCATTATTGTGTTTTCGTTTTCGTGTGCCTTGTTGAAAATTGTATCTGTCAGGTGGCGGAGCATATCCATAACCTCTTCGCACTCCTTGCGAAGGGTAAGACGGATATCTGTTGCAACCTGGTCGTTACGGCTTCTGCCGGTGTGCAGTCTTTTGCCTGCATCGCCTATACGGGCGGTAAGTGTCTGCTCGATAAAGGTATGTATATCTTCCGCATCGGGATCGATAAGAAGTGCGCCCGATGTAATATCCTCTTTAATCTGCTTTAAGCCGTTGATGATTTTTTCACAGTCCTCAACGGGAATGATGCCCTGCGTGCCGAGCATAACGGCGTGGGCAATGGAGCCGTCAATATCCTCGCGGTACATACGGCTGTCAAATTTTATGGATGAGTTGAAATCGTTTGTTCTTTGGTCTGCTTCCTTTGAAAAGCGTCCTGCCCAGAGTTTCATATTTCTTAAATCCTGCCTTTTTTATGGGATAAGGTAGTTACAGTAAAAAACAACATTCGGGCGGAGGAAAACTCCGCCCTTTTGTTATTATGTTTAATTATTTGTCTGCGTTGCGCTCTGCTTCGAGAATTGCACGAACCTTGATCGGAAGACCGAAGAGGTTGATGAAGCCTGCGGAATCCTTCTGGTCGTAAACCTCGTCTGCATCGAATGTTGCGAAGTCCTCGCTGTAGAGGGTGTAGGGAGAAGTTACGCCTGCGTTGATCATATTGCCCTTGTAAAGCTTGAGCTTGACGTCACCTGTAACTGTTTCCTGTGTCTTGTCAACAAATGCGCTGAGTGCCTCACGAAGGGGAGTGTACCACTGACCGAAGTAAACAAGCTCTGCAAA
>JAZOMP010000124.1:0-24803 GCA_045654045.1 Acutalibacteraceae bacterium | reverse complement strand
AAAGGTATTCTCAATCGTTCCCCCGACCCACTTCATCGGTACTGTTGAGGCTGACTCACTCAAGATGAACTGGAAGAAGTACACAGATAAGGCAACAATCGGCGAGTCTATGTACTGCTACGGCTGGGGTGACGGCGGCGGGGGTGTTGACACCGAAATGCTTGGATATGTAAAGCGTTATAAGAGCTTCCCCGGTCTGCCCGAAACAAAGGTCAGCAAGATTGAGGACTCCCTTGCCCGTATGAAGGCAAACGCTACAGATACAAACATCCCCACCTGGAAGGATGAGCTTTACCTTGAAGAGCACAGAGGTGTTCACACCACAAAGGCTCTTCTCAAGAAGCTTAACAGATACAGCGAAAACCTCTACCGTCAGGCAGAAATCTTCGCTTCAATCGCAATGAACAAGGGCTATAAGTATCCGCTTGAAAAGCTCAACGAGGGCTGGCAGATGATACTTACAAACCAGTTCCACGATTCTCTTCCCGGCTCACACATCACAGAGGTTTTCGGCGACCTTTGCAATATCTATAAGGATATCATTGCTATAGGTGAAAGCGTACGTGACGAAGCTCTCAACATTATTGCAGGTAACATCAGCGGCGAAGCAAAATACGGCAAGCCCTTTGCTCTGTTCAATTCCCTCGGTACAGCCGCAACCTCAAAGGTTGAGCTTCCCTACAAGGACGTTGAAATCTACGATGCACAAGGCAATAAGGTTCCGGTTCAGGCTTACACAAAGCTTGACGGTACAAAGGTGCTTGTATTCGTTGCCAAGGACGTTCCCGCAGTAGGCTATAAAGTATATTATACAAAGGATGCAGCAGTTGCCGAAGCAAAGGCAGTTGAAAGCGCAGACGTTGAAAACGCTTCCTTCAGCCTTAAGTTCGACGCAGCAGCAGAGCTTGTTTCAATCTTTGACAAGAAGAACAACAGAGAAGTTCTTGAAGGCAAGGGTAACGTCTTCCGCATTTACGAAGACCTTCCAGGTAAGTACGACGCATGGGATATCGTTGCAACCTACACAGACCGCCAGTTCGATACTGAGCCCGGTAAGGTTGAAAGCGTTGTCAGCGGCGACGTATTCACCTGCGTTACAATCACAAAGAACATTCTCAAGTCAACTCTCAAGCAGAACATTATGATTTATAATGAGCTTGACAGAATTGATTTCGATACCTACATCAGCTGGCATGAGCAGGAGAAGCTCCTCAAGGTCGGCTTCGACGTAGATATCAAGGCACAGAAGTTCACCCGTGATATCGCATACGCTACAATCGAATCCTCCAACTACCGCCACAATCCCTACGATAAGGCAAAGTTCGAGGTTTCCGCACACAACTTTATCGATATGTCCGAGGACGGCTACGGTCTTTCAATCCTCAACGACTGCAAGTACGGCTATGAGGTCAATGAGCAGAGAATGATTATCACTCTCCTCAAGGCTCCGATGAATCCCGACCCTGCATCAGACAGAGGCGAGCATTACTTCACATACTCACTCTATCCGCACGCAGGCAGCTGGAAGGATGCTGAAACACTTGTACGCGGTCTTGAGTTCAACAACCCGATGCTTCCCGTTGAAATCGCAGCAGACGCAAAGGGCGAAACAGCTGCTTCCTTCATCAAGGTTGACGGCAAGAACGTTACACTTGAGGCTGTCAAGAAGTGTGAGGATGAGGATGCTTACATTGTACGTTTCGTAGAAAAGAGCGGCAGAAGAACAGCAGTCAACGTTGAATTCTTTGCCGAAATCGCAAAGGTTAACGAGTGTAACCTTCTCGAGCGTGAGGATGAGTCCGCAGATATCGCAAACGGCAAGACCATGAGCTTTGAAATCAAGCCCTTTGAAATCAAGTGCTACAAGGTTTTTGTAAAGTAATAAGATAACATTAAAAGGCACTGCATACCGTCGTGTATGCAGTGTCTTTGTATATTTAACCAAAAAATCACTTGAAACCTTGTTATATAATCGCATTGAGTTTTCTGCTTTAATTTGGTAAAATTTGTTTATTATAAATAAAGGGGAAAACTGCTATGAAAATCAAAAGAATAATAAGCATTGTTCTTGTTCTTGCAATGGCACTTTCAATCTGTGCTTCTGCAAGCGGTACGGGTTACGTGCCCGATTATGATACCGAAACACCGGTTATTATTGTTCACGGTATGAGCCAGAACAACACCTACCTTGTTGACGAAAGCGGCAACTGGGTGCCCGACGAAACAGGCTACGTTACAGGCTGGCCGCTTGAAATTGACGTTATGCCGCTTCTCAAGAGGGCGTTGCCGAATATGCTTGCTTCAATTGTCACAAGACAGAATGTCGGCCTTACAAAGGCTATGTATGAGGGTACATACAACGCACTCAGCCTTGTTGAAAAAGACAATACCGGTAAGTACGTTCAGGATATCGTTGTGCCCTGCTACGAAATGCCTATGAGCGAGCTTCCCGAGGCTGTAAAGGAAGAGTATTACACCTTCCTTCCCATTCAGGAACTCAGCGAAATAGTAGGTGAGGACGATGTTTACTACTTCGGCTATGACTCGCTCGGCGACGTTATGTACGAAACAGAGAAGCTTCACCACTATATTCATGACGTTGTGCTTCCCAAGTCACCCAACGGTCAGGTCAAGCTCTGCCACATCAGTCTTGGCGGTACAATTGCAATAAACTACCTTGAAATGTACCCCGAGGATTACGAGCTTATCAAGAAGATGGTTTTTGTTATTCCTGCTATTGACGGCTCTAACATTATCGGCGACCTTCTCACAGGTAACCTGAGCGTTTTCTTTGACGACAATACTCTTTATGAGGATCTCTTAGTAACCCTTATGGGCGAAACCTCACTTGCATATCTGCTGAATATCGTGCTCCGAATTCTGCCGACAGACGTTCTCAAATCCGCTCTTTCCGGCCTTGCCAACGGCCTTGTCGACGTTGCGGCACTTCGCACAACTATGATCTGGGCACTCTGCCCCGACGCTTACTACGCCGAAGCCAAGAAAATATGGCTTGAAGGCAAGCCCGAGCTTGCAGGCATACTCGAAGACGTTGAGTACTTTATGAATGCAAGAGCAAACTTTGAAGAAAACCTCTTTGCACTTCGTGATACAGGCTGTGAAATTTTCAACCTTGCCTGCTACGACGTCAACCTTTTCCCGCTTTGCAAGGATTACAAAACAACAAATGCAGACCGTGTTATTCACGCCGCTTCTCCCGCAATGGGTGCAACCTTTGCTGACCTTGGCAAAACCCTCGGTGACGGCTACGTTGCAAAGGGTACGTACTGTTCTGATCCCGATCACAACCACCTTTCACCCGACGGTGTGGTTGACGCAACAACAGGCCTTCTTCCCTGCACAACCTGGTACTTCAAGGCTCAGGCACACGAGCAACTTCCGCAGAATGACGTTGCACTTAAACTCGCAATCCGAGTCATGGCAGACAACAATATGAAGGATGTCTATTCCAACCCCGCATATCCCCAGTTCAACGAAGGCAGACTTACCCACAACGCAATCAACAATATGAAGGCGTGGGACGAAGCTGACAAGAGCGGCATCGCAGCCGAAAAGGTATCAGCAGTTGAAG
The DNA here is from genome assembly GCA_045654045.1 of Acutalibacteraceae bacterium. Taxonomy (GTDB): domain Bacteria; phylum Bacillota; class Clostridia; order Oscillospirales; family Acutalibacteraceae; genus UBA8612. The sequence goes on along the minus strand of JAZOMP010000124.1, from coordinate 21,211 downwards.
CAGCAATTGCAAAAATCAACGCACTTCTCGGTGAAACAATCGTTGACCAGAAAGCCTGGAACGATGCGGATGCAGAGCTTGAAAAGGCTCTTGTCGATGCAAAGGTTATCGAGGACGAAAACCCCGGCGTTATCGGCAATGCACTCACCGCAATTCTTCGCACGCTCAACCGCGGCATAAATAAAATCTACGCAGCCTTTTAAGTAAAATATTTCAACAAAAAAACCTCCGCTTGCCGGAGGTTTTTTGCTTTATTTGGATATGGTAAAACACACCCGGTTATGATATAATAATGCCCGAATAAAGCAAGAGGTGAAAATTAAAAATGAAAATTTCAGAAAGCATAAAATATATCGGTGTAAACGACCGTAACATAGATTTATTTGAGGGTCAGTACATTGTCCCCAACGGTATGGCTTATAATTCCTACGTTGTTTTTGACGAGAAAATTGCCGTTATGGATACCGTTGATGCCGCCTTCGGCGAAGAGTGGCTTGAAAATCTGGAAGCAGTGCTTGACGGCAGAAAGCCCGATTATCTTGTAGTGCAGCACATGGAGCCTGACCATTCGGCAAATATAGACGTTTTTGCAAAGCGTTACCCCGAGGCAGTTATCGTTTCAAGTGACCTTGCTTTCGGTATGATGAAAAAGTTTTTCGGTACGGATTATTCCGAGCGCAGAATATCCGTCAAAGACGGCGATTCTCTCTCTCTCGGTGAGCGTACGCTACACTTCGTTACCGCACCTATGGTGCACTGGCCCGAGGTTATAATGACCTATGATTCGAAGGATAAGGTGCTTTTCTCGGCAGACGGCTTCGGCAAATTCGGTGCAACCGATGCGGACGAGGACTGGGCTTGCGAAGCAAGAAGATACTATTTCGGTATTGTCGGTAAATACGGCATTCAGACACAAGCGGTTTTAAAGAAGGCATCAGTGCTCGAAATTAAAGCTATCTGCCCTCTTCATGGCCCTGTGCTTAACGAAAACCTCGGCTACTACCTTGATTTGTATAACACCTGGTCAAGCTACGGTGTTGAAAGCGAAGGCGTTGTAATTGCCTATACCTCCGTTTATGGCAATACAAAAAAAGCGGTTGAGCTTCTTGAAAAAGAGCTTAAGGCAAACGGCTGTCCGAAGGTTGCTGTCAATGACCTTGCCCGTTGCGATATGGCGGAGGCTGTTGAGGATGCCTTCCGTTATGGCAAGCTTGTTCTTGCAACAACTACTTATAACAGCGACGTTTTCCCCTTTATGCGCAACTTCATTCACGAGCTTACCGAGCGTGGCTATAAAAACCGTAAAATCGGTATAATCGAAAACGGTACGTGGTCACCTGTAGCCGCAAAGGTTATAAAGAAAATGCTTGAAGGCAGCAAGAATATAGAATTTACCGATACAACAGTAACAATCCACTCCGCAGTGAACGCAGAAACGGAAGAAAGCATAAAGGCACTCGCAAAAGAAATGTGCTGATAAATTGCAGTTTATATTTAAAAAACCTCTTGAGTCAGCAGACCCAAGAGGTTTTTTGTCAGCATCTTTTACTTAAATCAAGAATATCCTTGCTTGTAAAGCTGTAAACTGCGTCGCAGAAGTGGCAGTTTACTTCGGTTGTTTCGTCCTTTGCCATATCCTCAAGCTCGGCTTTGCCTGTGCTTATAAGTGCGGCTTCAACTCTTTCTCTTGAGCAATAGCACTTATAGGTCGGCTCGCTTTCGTCAAGAATATCAATTTCAAAGCCCTGTAAAGCTCTGCGGCAGATAGCTTCAATTGTCATACCGGAGGAGAGCATCTGTGTGAAGGAGGGGAGTCCTTCAAGTGCTTTTTCAATACCTGATATGGTTTCCTCGCTTGCGAAGGGAAGAAGCTGAATCATAAAGCCGCCTGCGGCTCTGATTGAAAGGTCGGGGTTGACAAGAACACCGAGTGCACATACGGTCGGCGTCTGCTCGCTTGTGGCGTAGTAGGCTGTTATGTCTTCTGCAATTTCGCCCGAAACAAGCGGAATTTGTGCAACGTAGGGCTCTTTAAGGTTAAGGTCCTTCATAACCGTAAGTGTACCGTTGCCTACAGCGCCCGAAACGTCGAGCTTGCCCTTGTTGTTAAGGTCAATTTCAACTACGGGGTTTGAAACGTAGCCGCGGCAGTTGCCCTGGCTGTCGGCTACGGCGATAACCGAGCCTGCCGGGCCGTCACCGTTTATGCGCAGAGTAACGCTGTCGTCCTTGCCTTTGAGCATATCGCCCATCATTGAAGCGGCGGCAAGCAGTCTGCCGAGTGCGGCAGAGGTAACGGCAGAGGTTTTGTGAATCTGCTGTGCTCGCTCAACGATGTCAGTTGCATCAACGGCTATGCACATAGCCTCGCCGCTGGTTGTTATTGTTCTTATAATCTTTCCCATTTTATTTTTTCCTCGCTGTGATAAATACCCTTTGTGAATTTTCCTGCGGCGGCTGATAAGTCAGCTCGTCGTAAATTGAAACCGTTTCGAAGCCTGCCTTTTCAAGCATCGCTTCAAGCTCATTTATTCCATAAGCCCTTTCACAGAAGCTTTCCTGCGTGCGTTCATATATGTCGGGTTCAATTTCTTCAAATATGTCAAGGTCAATGCGTACCGTGTCGGTGCCGCTGTCAAGCGTGTTCTGCCATACGCAGTAAACGCCGTCTGCCTCGTAAACAAAACTATTGTCTGCCAGAATCTCGCGGTGCTTGTACGGCGTGTTAACATCGAAAACAAAAATTCCGTCCTTCTCCATAAAAAGCGAAACCTTGTCAAACGCCGCCTGAACGTCTTCCTTTTCTGTCAGATGGTTTATGCTGTCGAGCGTACATATGGCTGAACCGATTGTGCCGTAAAGGTCAAGATCCTGCATCTGCTGGCACAGAAACAGAATGCTCTGCTCTGCCTCGTAAGCGTTGTTCATTGCAATGCTGAGCATCTCTCCGCTTGAGTCGACGCCTATAACCTCAAAGCCCTTTTTTGCCATTTCAACGCTCAGCGTGCCAGTGCCGCACGCAAGGTCAAGCAAAATGCCGCCCGTTACGCCGTTTCGGCTCAACAGGTCGGCAATATAATCGGCTCTTTGCGGATAGTCAACGTTTTGCGTCAGTACGTCATAAACTCCCGAAAACTCTGCGTAGCCGCTCATTCTATATTTCCCTTTTCTGCCAGTCGGTTAAAGATTTCGTCATAGCCGTTCCTGCCGTAAACAAGCGAGCGGTTGACACGGCTTATTGTAGCGGTGCTTGCACCTGTCTGCTTTACGATTTCACTGTAAACCTGTTTTTCGCGAAGCATCTTTGCAACAACTATTCGCTGCGACATTGATTTGAGCTCGGTCATCGTGCACAAATCCTCAAAAAAATCGTAGCACTCGTCAAGGCTGTTGAGCTCAAGTACTGCGGAAAGCATGAACTTTATGTTTTCATCTTCTCTGATGTTGTGGGGCATAGGAACTACCTCCCAAGAATAATTAACCACATTTTAGCACATTAAATTCCAAAAGTAAATAGCTGAACCGCAATTAAATTATATCTATTTTTAACTGTGCGCAACTTCTTTTTTCGTGAGGTATGTGTTATAATAATATCAAATCAAAAAGTTTGTATTGTAAAAGGAGAAGCTATGAAAAAGTTAAATGTTAAAACGTTAATTGCTGTTGTGGTAGTTATTGTGTTTGTCGGTCTGCTGTGTGCCTTTTTAAAAGGCGGCGGTGAAAATAAAGAAATAGCAACAGGTACTACATATAAAACAGAGATTGAAAAGAAAATCAACGAAGAAATTGAAAGGCTTGAAACCGAAAACACCGAAGGTTGGAAAAAGGCTTATCTTGATTTGCTTAATGATTATTATTGCGAAACCGAAGAAGAAAGAGTTTTTCTCGGCTATGTTGACGATGATGATGTACCCGAGCTTTTTATTTCGGAAGGCTGGTTTCACTATTGTACGGTTGAGGTTTACACCTTTGAAAACAATATCGTGACTCTGCTTTGCGAAACAGGCTCAAACGGTATGGTGAATTATTTTGAACGTCAGGGTATACTCTGCGGACATTATGTAGGTATGGGTACCGGTACTTATTGGGTGTACAGCATTGATAACGGAAAGGTTCATGAGATATATAACGCTTTTACCAACGAAGGCTGGGCAGGGGAAGAATTTGATATTGAAAGAAGAATAAACGGTATAGATGTTGCGGAAGATGAACTGGATGAGTTTCTGGATTCATATTTCGATAAAGAAAAAAGCACCTGTGTGTTTGATGAAGCCAATTCGGGATACGAACTGAAAAATGATGAATACAAAGATTACATCAACGGCTTCGGAGAATAAGACTTTAAACCTCATGCTGTATTTCAGTAAAATGAATTACAGTTTGTTGGTATGAATGCATTTGTAGGGTCGATTCACGAATCGACCGTAATTTATCGATATATCACTTTTACGGTGGGCAATTCGTGAATTGCCCCTACAGGATAACCAAATTTGCATTGATATATCGGCAACACGGACGACCAAAGGTCGCCCCTACAAACTGCAAATTGTCGAAACAAAACCCTTGGCTGTTTTATTTCACTGCTTGACATTAGCTGACATTTAGCATATAATATATTTTAATTGTGTACTAAATTAGTAAACAAATCGAAAGGATGACTTATAAATGGCACAGGAACTTACCAGAGAAGGTTATGACAAGCTCGCCGCTGAGCTTGAACACCTTAAGACAGTCGGCAGAAAGGAAGCAGCCGAAAACATCAAGGAAGCTCGTTCACACGGTGACCTTTCCGAAAACGCAGAATACGACGAGGCTATGAACGACCAGGGCCGTCTTGAAGCAAGAATCAGCGAGCTTGAGGGCATTCTTAAGGACGCTATCATCATCAGCGATGCTGCAGCAGGCCTTATCCATGTCGGCTCCGTTATTACTCTTAAGGATCTTGACGATGACGAGGAGGACGATTATGTTATCCTCGGCGAAAACGAGTCCAGCAGTGATGAAAACTACATCTCCGCAGAATCTCCCGCAGGCAAAGTGCTTATGGGCAAGCAGGCAGGCGACACAGTTGTTGTCGATGCACCCGGCGGTCAGATCAGCTACCAGATTGTCAAGATAATCAAGTAATTTCCCATAGGGAGGACTATAAAAATGGCAGAAGAAAACGTAAACGTAACTCCCGTTGAGGAAGTTGAAGAAATAAGCACCAACGAACAGCGTGCAATCCGCCTTGAAAAGCTCGAGGCACTTCAGGCTGCTGGCAAGGATCCGTTTGAAATCACACTTGCCGAGCAGACAATTACCGCAGCCGAAATCAACGACCGCTTTGAAGAGCTTGAAAACAGCGACGTTTCAATCTGCGGCCGTATTATGACCTGGCGTGATATGGGTAAGGCAAACTTTATCGATATCCGTGACCGTTCAGGCAGAATGCAGGTCTATGTCAGAATCAACGACATCGGCGAAGACAGCTTTGCCGAGTTCAAAAAGTGGGATATCGGCGATATTGTTGAGGTCAAGGGCTTTGTTTTCCGTACACGCAGAGGCGAAATCTCCGTCCACGCAAAGGAAATCAGACTCATTTCCAAGTCCCTTCTTCCCCTTGCAGAAAAGTACCACGGTCTTACCGATACCGATACTCGCTACCGTCAGCGTTACCTCGACCTTATTATGAACCCCGAGGTAAAGGACACCTTCTTCAAGCGTTCGGCTATCCTCCGTGCAATCCGCAAGTATCTTGACGGCGAGAATTTCATCGAGGTTGAAACACCCATTCTCGTCAGCAACGCTGGCGGTGCCGCAGCAAGACCCTTTATGACTCACCACAATGCCCTTGATGAGGATTTCAAGCTCCGTATTTCTCTTGAGCTTTACCTCAAGCGCCTTATCGTCGGCGGTATGGAAAGAGTTTATGAAATCGGCAGAGTTTTCCGTAACGAAGGCTGTGACACACGTCACAACCCTGAATTCACTCTTATGGAGCTCTATCAGGCATACACCGACTACAACGGTATGATGGACCTTACAGAAAACCTCTACCGCTACGTTGCGCAGGAGGTTCTCGGCACAACGAAAATTTCCTACAACGGTGTAGAAATGGATCTTGGCAAGCCCTTCGAGCGTATTACTATGATTGATGCCGTCAAGAAGTATTCGGGCGTTGACTGGAACGAGGTTGAAACCCTTGAGGATGCACGTGCTCTTGCTGATAAGCACCACGTCGAGTACGAAAAGCATCACAAGAAGGGTGATATTCTGGCTCTCTTCTTTGAGGAGTTTGCAGAAGACCATCTCATTCAGCCTACCTTCGTTATCGACCACCCGATTGAAATTTCTCCGCTCACAAAGAAAAAGCCCGGCAATCCGGACTATGTTGAGCGTTTTGAGTTCTTTATGAATGGCTGGGAAATGGCAAACGCTTATTCCGAGCTTAACGACCCCATCGACCAGAGAGAGCGTTTCAAGGCTCAGGAAGAGCTTCTCTCCCAGGGCGATGAAGAGGCTAACACAACCGATGAGGACTTCCTCACAGCCCTCGAATACGGTATGCCCCCCACGGGCGGTATCGGCTTCGGTATCGACAGAATGTGTATGCTTCTTACCGACTCTGCAGCCATCCGCGACGTGTTGCTCTTCCCCACAATGAAGAGTTTAGACAAGTAAAAATGTTAAAATCCTGCTCGTTTGCCCGGGCAGGATTTTTTGAATTTACTGTACTGTTACCGTGAGGAGAAATTATACTGTTGCAGACTTGTTGACAAAATACAATATTATAAGTTATAATATTCAAGTTGGAAAGTAAAAAAATATGAAAAGGAATAAAAATTATGGCCTTTTCAGATATCGGTATACTGATTGGTAACGTTACGCTCAACAAAATCGAGCGCACAACCAAGGACCCCATGAAAGCTCAGGAGAAGCTCCTTAAGAGAATTCTCAACAAGAGCAAGAACTGTGAGCTCGGCAAGAAATACAACTTTGCAGAAATCAACGGCATTGACGATTTCCGCAGTAAGGTTCCGCTCACAACTTATGAAGATTATGACCCGCTTGTTGACCGTATGATTCACAACGGCGAAAAGAATATTATGTACACGGGCTACAACGTCCGTTATTGCTCTTCTTCAGGCAGTGTAGGCAAGCCTAAGATTCTGCCCAAGTCAATCTATGACATCTGGAATATGCAGTGCATCGGTTTTTCCTGCACAACTTCCGTTACGGCACGCCACGTTAAAAACGTTCTCGGCAAGAAGATGCCCGCACAGATGGGGCCCATCGTTCTTATCCTTACAGGTCACAAGCTTGAGGACGGCAAGATGTGTAACGGCGCAGGTCAGGTTCCGCTGACCTATCTCAAGCCCATCACAAAGTTCTTCTGCACCTCTCCGCTCTCTCTGCTCTATCCCGAGCACGAAGAGCTGCTTGATACGTCATATCTTCAGTTGCGTTTTGCTCTTCAGGAAGAGAAGGTTACCTATATCGGCTCTGTTGTTATAACACTTGTTACAACAATGTTCGATTATCTTGAAGAAAACTGGGAAATGCTCTGCGATGATATTGAGCACGGCACAATTAACCCGAACGTTAAAATAACACCCGAACACCGTGCAGAGTACGAAAAGAAGCTCAAGCCCAACCCCAAGAGAGCAGAGTTCCTCCGTCAGGAATTCCGCAAGGGCTTCGCCACACCCATTGCCCCCAGAATCTGGCCCGGGCTTACCTATGCTTACGGTATGGTTGGCTCTAACCTCAAGGTTTACGTTGAAAAGCTCCGCCGTTCAGTCGGCAATATCCCGATTCACAATATGGGTTATGCCGCTGCCGAAGGCTTCTTTGCTCTCCCCATAGAGCTTGACGTTCACGACAGTATGGTTGTTCCTTACAGCGTATTCTTCGAGTTTATTCCAGTAAACGATGATGTTGAAGAGGATGAAACCGAGCAGCCAAAGACTCTTCTTCTCAACGAGCTTGAGGTCGGCAAGAGATACGAAATGGTTGTTACAAACTCCTCGGGTCTTTACAGATACCGTATGGAGGATATCGTAGAAGTTACAAGAATGCACAATAACACACCTGTTATTGAGTTCCTTTACAGAAGAAACCTGAGCATGAACGTTGCCAACGAAAAGACAACTACTGCTATGGTTGACTTTGCCGCAAAGAGAACGTTTGAAAGAACAGACAATGAGTTTGTCGGATACAGCTTCTTCCCCGATTTCTCCTCCAACCCGCCCAGATATTGCCTGCTTACCGAAATTAAGGGCGACGTAAGCGAAGAAAAGCGTCAGGAGATGATTGACGTTCTTGACGAAGAGCTCAAGGAAGTTAATGAGAAGTACTACAAGTACAGACGTTGGGGCATGCTCAACCGTCCCGAAATTCTCATCCTTAAGCCCAACACCTACTGGGATTACAGAGAGAATCTCCGTGCACAGGGTGTTCACCTCAACCAGATTAAGCCCGTTACCGTTATCAACTCCAAGCCAAGAGAGGAATTCTTCTTCTCCCACGTTCTCACAGAGAGTTCAAGCACAATTGATTACGTAAAGGCAAACCAGGATAAATAAAATTCAAGGAGCAGCAGATTTTTTCTGCTGCTCCGTTTTTTGCTTTTTAGTAACTTGAAAAGAAAAATTAATTATGTTATCTTATATTTACCAAACATAGGAAAGGAAAATAATAATGTTGAATGTAATTTTACAGCGTTTTTCATCGGTTATTGTTGCAGTTGCGCTTGTGGCAAATGCAATAAGCGGTATGCTTGGCAACGGTCCTGTAATTCCTTATAACCCCGTGCGTATGGATGTGACCGTTAGCGGTGATGTTACAACCGATAAAGAAGAAATTGCAAAGGTTTACAATGCCGCAGTTGAAAAAACAAATCAGGGTCTTGTAATCGGAAAAATTAAAAATGAATTTAAGGAAAAGCCCGTTCTTGAGTATTCAATGGAAGGCAGTTCCAACGGAATGGATCCTGCCTTGCTTGACTCTTTTCTTGATTCTTTTGAAAATACCGAGAGTAAGATTTTTAAAGTTCCGGGCGGTGGAATAAAGGCATCAGATATAAAGAGTGCAAAAATGTCTTCTGTCAACGGAGAAACAAAAATTATAATCAATATCAAGGATTACAGCGGAAAAATATCCGAAGGTGATAATAACCCGATAAGCCGTGCGTTTGGTGTGAAAAATGACCTGACAACAGATTTATTCGGCGAAATGGGTGAAATGAAGTCCACCTATACAAACTGCAAAATTTCCTGTGTTATTAATGAAAAAACAGGCAAGATTGTTTACGGCGATTGGGATTACGATTCGTCAGCAAAAGGTGAAAATCTTAAAATGAGTATGCTGGGCTTTAATTTAGTTCTCGAAAAATACGATATGTCTATCGCAGTGCATACTGATATATAATGTAAATAAAAACGAAGCAGCAGATTTTTTCTGCTGCTTCGTTTTTTATGTGCTATTTATTGAATACAGGTAAGCCGTTTTCGTCCCATTCAATTTTTCTTATATGTGTGCTTCGGCAGGGGTCGTAAAGCGGGTCACCGTTTGCATACTCACATTCCTTTCTGAAGCAACGCTCGTTACGGGAGTGGTAAACTATCAGCCAGTCGCCGTTTTCGTCTTTTACAAAGCTGTTGTGTCCCGGTCCGTATTCGCCGACAAGGTCATCGGAGCACAGCAGGGGATAGTCAAGCTTTGTCCAGTTGCTCATATCCAGCAAATCTGCATTTTCGTCGGCATACATAAGCCCTACGCAGTATTCAGGACCTGTTGCGCTTGCGGAAAAGGCTACAAATATCCGTCCGTTGTGCTTCATAACGGCAGGTCCTTCGTTCACGGGAATGTTCACGCGTTCCCAATCGTATTCGGGTTTTGTAAAGAGGATTGCTTTACAAATTGTCCTGCAGGGGTCGTCGGGCTTTGTTTCGGCAATGTATACGTTTGAGTTGCCGCCGTGCTGTGCCCAGAGCAGGTAATGCCGCCCGAAATGGCTGAAATGCGTCATATCAAGCGAAAAACGGGTGAACGAAAAATCGTCATCCTCGGGACATTGAAGCTTTCCTTTGTCCTCCCAAGTGTCGTTGTAAGGGTCTGCGCCTTTACATAAAATAGCGTGGCAGTTGATGTCCCAGACATTGTCACTGCTGCCGCTTGCGGCGAAAAATACGTACCACCTGCCGCCGATTTCGTGAATTTCGGGTGCCCAGATAAAACGGTGCGCGGTCAGGCTGTTCTTTTCGTCCCATATAGTCTTTTCTTCGGCGGTTTTCAAGCCCTCAATCGTCTTTGAGCGTCGCAGAATAATTCTGTCATAGCCCTCGGGGTCATCCTTGCCGTACATCGGGTACGATGCGGTGAAATAGTAATATCCGTCGCTGCCTTTTGTAATAAACGGGTCTGCACGGTCTTTTATAAATATTTCGTTTTTCTCGTTTCTCATTTTAACCACCGCCTTACTTTGGTATTTTGATTGTAACCTTTAAGAAAAATTTGTCAATAGCGTTAATTGACGAATGAGTAATATTGTATTATTATGGAAGAAATAAATTACAGTTTGTCGGTGCGAAGCGCACACCAAATGCCGCCTATTGGAAAGTGTAACATTAAATTAATGACATTAACGGCGGTGTCTTGGGCTCCCTTGTGTAAAGGGAGCTGGATTTTGCGAAGCAAAAGACTGGGGGATTGTTAAGAAAATTATATATAACCCCTCCGAGTCGGCTTTGCCGACCCACCTCCCCTTACACAGGGGAGGCCGTTTTAACAGCATCAAATATCTTGACAAACCGTAATTTGAAAGGAAGATATATATGAAATACAAGCTTATCTCGTTATTTAAAAAACTTACCGCGGCAATAATGTCGCTGTTTATGCTGTTTTCCTCTTCGGGCGGCGAAGCACCCGTTGTCGAGCCGGAGGCAAACCTTGTTTCGGCTTACGATACTTCTGCCGACTATTCACTTGAAATTGATGCGGAAAAAGAAATACACGATATAAGCGATCTGCTTTTCGGCATATTCTTTGAGGATATCAACTTTGCCGCAGACGGCGGACTTTACGCCGAAAAGGTTGTCAACCGCTCGTTTGAGTTTACCGAAGTTGCGGCAAAGGACCAGCTGTTCGGCTGGAATACCGTGGGCGGTGCGTCGGTTGAAGTTAAAATAAACGATACTGAAAACTGTCTTAATGAGAATAACACAAATTATGCTGTTGTATCAAATACAGGTAATACCCCTGCCGGTATAGCCAACGTTGGCTTCCTTGACGGAATGAGCATTGAAAACGGTGCGAAGTACCGCTTCTCTGTCTGGGCAAAGGGACTTGACGGCTATAACGGTAAGCTTTACGCTAACCTCTGCGTCGGTGAAACTGTTGTCGGCACGGGTGTAATTGAAAGCATTACCGCCGAATGGGCAAAGTATGAGCTCGAAATTGAATCGGTACAAACTGCAAGCAATGCCGTCACCTTGCAGGTGCTTGGCGACGAAGGCGCAGTTGCGCTTGATATGGTTTCACTTTTCCCTGTCGATACCTACAAGGGCAGGGAAAACGGTATGCGAAAAGATTTGTCCGTTATGCTCGAAGAGCTGCAACCGAAATTCCTGCGCTTCCCCGGTGGTTGTATTATAGAAGGCTACGACCGATATTCTGCCTATAACTGGAAAGACTCAATCGGTGTCGACTCCAACGGCAATCCTCTTTATTTTGATGGCGGCTATGGCGACGTTGCCGCAAGAAAGCAGGGTATGAATATCTGGACGGATTTTGCCGCAACGGAAGACCCCTATCCCTCGTTTATGACCTACGGTCTGGGCTTCTTTGAATATTTTCAGCTTGCCGAGGATATAGGCGCTGTCGGTGTGCCCGTACTCAATTGCGGTCTTTTCTGCCAGATGAGAGGCAAAGGTCCCGTTGCAATGGATACACCCGAATTTGAGCAATACGTTCAGGATATGCACGACCTTGTTGAATTCTGCCGCGGTGATGCAGATTCAACGTGGGGTAAGGTGAGAGTGTCGCTTGGTCATTCCGAGCCGTTTGAGCTTCGTTACATCTGTATCGGCAACGAGAACGAGGGCACAGATTATTACGAGCGTTATGAGGCTTTCCTTGATTCATTCAACGAAGCAAAGACGGAAAATCCTGAATTGTACGAAGGCATTGAGCTGATTTATTCTGCAGGTGCTTCCGATGCAACCCACAGCGGAAACTACATAAAATCCTACGAGTTTGCAAAAGAATGGCTGAACGAAAATCCCGACAAAGCTGTTAACGATTTTGCAGGTGCAACAGACCAGCACTATTACAACGACCCCGAGTGGTTTTTAGAAAACACCGATTATTATGATGAAAAGAATTATAAGCGCAGCCCTGCCGAAATGACTGCTACAGGCTACGGCGGCGGAATCAACGTTTTCCTCGGCGAATACGCCGCACGGTCAAACACTTTAAAGGCTGCCCTTGCGGAAGCGGCTTATATGACGGGGCTTGAACGCAACGGCGATATCGTTGCAATGGCGGCTTACGCTCCGCTTTTCGGCAATCTCACCGCAACCCATTGGTCACCCGACCTTGTATGGTTCAACAACCGTCTTTGCACCGGCTCAATCAGCTACTATATGCAGAAGATTTTCTCTGTAAACCAAGGTACAAAGGTGCTTGATTATTCGCTTTCGGGTGCAAATGTTGCACAGGAAAACCTTTCGGGCAGAGTAGGTGTCGGTACGTGGTACACTGCGGCTGAGTTTGAAGACGTGAAAGTTGTCAGCAATTCTACCGGTGAAACACTCGGCAAAGATGATTTCAGCGTAAACACCTTCTGGTGGAACTGGGAAAAGGCAACGGACGGAGAATTTAAGGTTAAGAACGGTAAGCTTGTTCAGTCAAGCACCGAGATGGAATACAGCAACAACGGCTCTGTTGTTTACTTCGGTGCGGATGAATGGGAAAGCTACACATACACCGTAAAGGCAACAAAGCTTGACGGCTCTGAGGGCTTTATAATTCCCTTTGCTGTAAAGGATAAGGACAACTGCTTCTTCTGGAATATCGGTGGTTGGGATAACACAGTTTCCTGCCTGCAGGAAATCAGCAACGGCACAAAGACCGGTCAGATTATCGGCACGGTAAAGCCCTTTGTTACCGAAACGGGCAGAACCTATGAGCTGAAAATTACTGTTGACGGCAGAAGCGTAAAATGCTATATAGACGGCGAGCTTTACGTTGATTATATGACGGGTTCGGATTGCGAAGCCGAGGCCTATTCGGTAGTAAGCACCGATGAAAGCGGCGATGTAATAGTTAAAATCGTAAACGTTACGGGTAACAACAAAACCGTAGCGGTCAATGTTGAAAATGCAGAAATTGCCTCAACGGCAACCGTTTATCAGGTAAGAGGAGAAAGCCTTGGCGATGATAACATCCTCGGCGAAAAAGAGGACTGCATAATGGAAGAATTCGAGATGAGCGGTTTTTCAGACCGATTCAATTTCGTTGTCCCGAAATATTCCGTAACGGTTATAAGACTTGAAAGATAAATAAAACTAAAACGGACAGCATCCGTTACGGTTGCTGTCCGTTTATTCTTTTTGTTATCTGTTTTTTGCCTGTTCGAGTTTGTGCTGTCTGCGGTTTTTGACGTGGTCGGGCATTGGCTTGATTTCGCCTGCCTGCTGGAGTGCCCAGCGTGTGAGAAGCGGACCGACGAGTTCGTAAATAAGAACTGCGAAAAGTACGATGTTTCGGATCAGGTTGCCCTGTTCGCCAAGCTGCATAGCCGTTGTGCACATACCGAGTGCAACACCTGCCTGTGGCAGAAGGGTAATACCAAGGTACTTGCAAATCTGCGGTTCGCACTTAACAAGCTTTGAACTGCCGAGAGCACCGAAGTATTTGCCGAGTGAACGGGTGATAATGTAAATTGCACCGATCAGAACTATTGCACCGTCTGTGAATACGTTAAGCTCAAGCTCCGAGCCGCTTATGACAAAGAAAAGAGCGAACAGCGGCGAGGTCCATTTGTCCGAGCTTTCCATAAGGTCGTGTGAAAGCGGACAGATGTTGCAGAACACCGTACCGAGCATCATACAAACAAGAAGTGAAGAGAAGCCGATGTGTACGTGGCCGATTTCAAACTTGAGGTTGGAGAGTGCCGCCGTAAGGAAAACGAAGGCAATTGTAAGGTTGAGACGGTTTGTGTTTGAGTTGAACAGCTTTTCAAGATATGTGAGCAGGCAACCCATAACCGCACCGAGTATAAGTGAGCCGACAATTTCAATAAGCGGATTTACAATAATAGAAATAATATCTGCACTGCCGCTGATGAGCGCCTTTGCCACGCCGAAGGAAACGGCGAAAACGATAAGACCTACCGCATCGTCAAGCGCAACAATCGGAAGCAACAGTTTTGTGAGAGGGCCGTTAGCCTTGTACTGACGTACAACCATAAGCGTTGCGGCGGGTGCCGTTGCCGTTGCAATTGCGCCGAGCGTGATTGCCTGTGAAACTGAAAGCTTGTCGGGCATTATAAAGTGTATTGCAATAAGAGCAATGTCTACTATAGCCGCTGCGGCAAATGCCTGAAGCACACCGATTACAAAGGCCTGCTTACCTGTTTTCTTAAGGTCCTCAAGTCTGAATTCGTTGCCTATAGAAAAGGCAATGAAGCCCAGAGCAACGTCGGAAATAACTCCGAGCGACTCTACGTTTTCGTGGCTGGCAAAGCCGAGGCCGTTGAGACCGAGTGCACCGAGGCAGTACGGGCCGATAAGCACGCCGGCAATAAGATAGGCTGTAACGCTCGGCAGCTTGAGCGGCTTGAAAAGCCTTGTCATCATAAGTCCTGCGAGCAGGGCTACAGATACTGATAAAAGTGTATTCATATAATCGCTTCTTTTCTATGAGAATTTTTTCGCACGGTTTTGTATTATATTCTTTTATATGCTTTTTTTCAAGCACTAATTTCCCAAAAAATTGTGCGCTTCGTGAGTTGACTTATGTATAAAATCCATATATAATATAGTTGATTCCTGACACGAAGTGTTACTGAGTGAAAGGTACGTGACTAATACTGTAATAATCTTGAAATTTAAGAGTAATTCTGTGTATTTATCCGTGCCTTGTCAGGGTGCGGATTTTTTGATTTTCAGGAGTATATGAAATGGATACAAGAGTTGCCGTTATGGGCATTATAGTTGAAAATAAAGACAGCGTTTCACAGCTCAACGAGCTGCTTCACGAATACGGCGATATAATTATAGGCCGTATGGGCATACCCTATAAGGAAAGGGGGATAAGCGTTGTGAGCATTGCCGTGGATGCACCGCAGGATACGATTTCGGCTCTTTCGGGCAGAATTGGCAAGCTCTCCGGAATAAGCGTAAAAACCGCTTATTCAAACGTGATAAGCCATGAATGAAAAACTTATAAATTTAATAGATAAATTAGAAAAAGACCGCTCACTTTCCACTGATGAATATGAGTTTCTTATCGAAAACAGAACCGAAGAATCAGCCGCCATACTGCGTGAAAGGGCAGACAAGGTACGCCGCAAGATTTACGGTACAGACGTTTATATAAGAGGACTTATTGAAATAAGCAACTTCTGCAAAAACGACTGTCTTTACTGCGGTATCCGTAAGGGTAACAAAACCTGCGAGCGGTACAGGCTTACCGAAGAGGAAATCCTTTCCTGTTGTGGGCAGGGATATGAGCTGGGCTTTCGCACCTTTGTTATGCAGGGCGGTGAGGATGCTTATTTTAACGACGAGCGTATGTGCCGTATAATAAACGAAATCAAACAACGCTACCCCGATTGTGCGGTTACGCTTTCCCTCGGCGAAAAAAGCAGGGAAAGCTACCAAAAGCTGTTTGATGCCGGTGCGGACAGATATCTTCTCCGCCACGAAACGGCAGACAAGTCGCACTACGAAAAGCTTCACCCGAAGGAGCTGTCCTTTGAAAACCGTATGCGGTGTTTGAAGGATTTGAAGGAAATCGGCTTTCAGGTCGGCTGCGGCTTTATGGTCGGCTCGCCATACCAGACTAATGCCTGCCTTGCGAAGGATTTGAAATTCGTCGAGGCATTTCAGCCGGATATGTGCGGAATAGGTCCGTTTGTGCCTCACAGCGCAACTCCCTTTGCCTCTTTTTCACAGGGCTCGGCCGAGCTTACCTGCTATCTGCTGAGTATAGTAAGGCTTATCTGTCCGAATATACTTCTGCCCTCCACAACGGCGCTGGGTACAATCCTCCCCGACGGCAGGGAAAAAGGTATACTGTCGGGCGCAAACGTTGTAATGCCGAATCTATCGCCGGAAGGCGTCAGAAGCAAATACACGCTATATAACAATAAGCTCTCCACGGGTGCTGAATCTGCACAGCAGAAAAACGGACTTGCAGGAAAAATGGAAAAAATAGGATATAAAATAGTCACCGCCAGAGGCGACGTAAAAAAATAAATTTGTAACTGCATGGCAGGGACTTGCTACTGCCGTATTGAAAGGAAGAAATAAAATGGCAATCTACAACCCCAAATCACTCAAAGCAGAAGAATTTATAAACCACGAGGAAATCCTCGCCACACTGGAATATGCCGAAGCCAATAAGAACAACGTTGAGCTTATCGATGAGATTCTTGAAAAGGCTCGCCCCGTTAAAAGCGGTAACGGCACAACCTGCAAGGGTCTTACTCACCGTGAGGCAAGTGTGCTTCTTGCCTGCGAAATTCCCGAAAAGATTGAAAAGATGTACGAGATTGCAAAGGAAATCAAGCTTGCTTTTTACGGCAACCGTATCGTTATGTTTGCACCCCTCTACCTTTCCAACTATTGCGTAAACGGCTGTGTCTATTGTCCGTATCACCTCAAAAACAAGCACATCGCAAGAAAGAAGCTTACTCAGGAGGAAATAAAGGCTGAGGTTATTGCGCTGCAGGATATGGGTCACAAGCGCCTTGCCATTGAAGCGGGTGAGGATCCCGTTCACAACCCGATTGAATATATACTTGAATCAATTAAAACCATATACTCTATCAACCACAAAAACGGTGCAATCCGCAGAGTAAACGTAAACATAGCCGCAACAACGGTTGAGAATTACAGAAAGCTCAAGGATGCAGGCATCGGTACGTATATTCTCTTCCAGGAGACCTACCACAAGGAAAGCTACCTCAAGCTTCACCCAACAGGCCCCAAGCACGATTACGACTACCATACCGAGGCTATGGACAGAGCCATGGAGGGCGGAATTGACGACGTAGGTTTAGGTGTGCTTTTCGGTCTTGAGCTTTACAAGTATGAACTTGCCGGTCTGCTTATGCACGCAGAGCACCTTGAAGCCGTTCACGGTGTTGGTCCGCACACAATCAGCGTACCTAGAATCAAGCGTGCAGACGATATTGACCCCGACGTTTTTGATAATTCAATTCCCGACGAAATGTTTGAAAAAATCATTGCCGTCATCCGCATGGCAGTACCTTACACGGGTATGATTATTTCCACACGTGAGTCTCAGGCAGTTCGTGAGCGTGTGCTCAATCTCGGCATATCGCAGATAAGCGGTGCTTCACGTACCTCTGTCGGCGGATATACGGAAGAGGAAAGGCCGCACGATTCCGAGCAGTTCGACGTTTCCGACCAGCGTACACTTGATGAGGTTGTCGGCTGGCTTATCGACAACGGCCACATCCCGTCCTTCTGTACTGCCTGCTACCGTGAGGGCAGAACGGGTGACCGCTTTATGAGCCTTTGCAAGAACGGTCAGATTATAAACTGTTGCCACCCCAACGCGCTAATGACTCTTACCGAGTACCTTGTAGACTACGCAAGCGATGCCACGAAAATGAAGGGCTTCGAGCTTATTGATACGGAGCTCGGCAAGGTTACAAACCCCAAGGTTGAGGCGCTTGCAAGAGATAATGTTGCTGATATCAAGGCTTCAAACCGCAGAGACTTTAGATTTTAAGGTGATTTTATGAGTCTTAATTCAACCGCTTCTGCCGAAAGAGTGCACATCGGCTTTTTCGGCTTGCGAAATGCAGGCAAATCCAGCGTGGTAAACGCTGTCACGGGTCAGGAACTGTCGCTTGTTTCCGACGTAAAGGGTACTACTACCGATCCCGTGAAAAAGGCTATGGAGCTTCTGCCGCTTGGCCCTGTTGTAATAATCGACACACCGGGTATTGACGATGAGGGTGAGTTGGGCGAAATGCGCGTAAAGTGCACAAAGCAGGTGCTGAACTATGCCGATATCGCCGTGCTTGTAATTGACGCAGAAAAGGGCGAAGCACAGGCAGACAAAGAGCTTGTAAGCCTTTTTGAGCAGAAGAAAATTCCGTATATCAAGGCGTTCAACAAGGCGGATTTGCTTGAAAACATACCTGCCGAAACCGACAATAAAATATACGTCAGTGCCGTAAGTGAGCTGAATATTAACGCACTGAAAGAAAAAATTGCCGCACTAGTAAAGCACAAGGAAAACGGCAAAAGGATAATAGGTGACCTTATCGGAAAAGGCGATACGGTTGTGCTTGTAACACCGATTGATGCTTCTGCTCCCAAGGGCAGGCTGATTCTGCCGCAGCAGCAGACAATCCGTGATATTCTCGATTCTGGTGCAACAGCCTTTGTGACGAAGGAAACCGAGCTTGCGGGCGTGCTTGAAAACCTTAAAGCACCGCCGAAAATGGTCGTAACTGATTCGCAGGCATTCGGCATCGTCTCAAAAATCGTTCCCGAAGAAATACCGCTTACCTCTTTTTCAATTCTGTTTATGCGCTACAAAGGCAGTCTGCAAGCGGCTGTTGAAGGCGCAAGAAAGCTCGACAGCCTTAACGACGGTGATGTTGTGCTGATAAGCGAGGGATGTACCCACCACCGGCAGTGTGAGGATATAGGCACGGTGAAAATGCCTAAATGGATTAAGGAGTATACAAAAAAGGATATTCGCTTTGAGTTTACAAGCGGTGGCGAATTCCCCGAGGATTTGTCCGAATATGCTCTCGTAGTGCATTGCGGCGGCTGTATGCTCAATGAGCGTGAAATGAAATACCGTATAAATTCCGCAACAGACAGCCGCATTCCGATTACAAACTACGGCATAGCAATAGCAAAAATGAACGGTATACTTGAAAGAAGCGTAGCACCGCTCGGGCTTTGATGAATTACAGTCTGTCGGTGCGAAGCGCACATCAAATGCCGCCTATTTCAAAGAATAATAAACCATATACATTCATAAACGGCGGATTTATATGCTGGTTTAAACTCTGCCGTTTATCAATTTTAATATTTTATTTTACTTTCCAATAGGCAGCATTTGCTGTCGGTCTTACCGACAAACTGTAATTTTCAAATTCGCATAATTTTCCTCTATTTTCTAAAAAAGAAAAATATTGTTAAAAAAGTGTGATATTATTAACTCATTGTTTACAATTTCTGGGAGGAGAAGAGTATGAAAAGAATCATATCTGTACTGCTTGCGTTCACTATGATTTTTTCTTTCGCAGGCATTTCGGCAACCGCTACTCAGGCAGAGGAACCTCAGGAGAATGAGGGCTCGTTCCTGAATAATATCACAAATGCACTCAGCTTTTTCAAGTACGGCATAAACGATACCCGTGTGTATCTTTCACCACTTGAAAAGGAAGGTCATTTCGAGTTTCATATTTCCTACGCCGAAAATAGCGGTGCAGAAAAGGACACCGGACTCGGCGCATACTATAACGAAAATTCCGGCGAAGTTTACGGCTTTAATTATACGCAGGGTGTTTTCGATTCGGGATTCAACTTCAACGTTAACGATAATATGTTCTATGCAATGAACGATTGCTGGCAGAGAGGTCTCGGCTTTACACCACTGTATGATTTTATTGCCAACATAACAGCCTTCGACTACGTCACACGCCGCGTTTATTTCGACTATGCGGGAGAGGAGTGGTGTATTCAGCTCTGGAAGGGCAACTACGGCTTCAATCTCCTTGTCGGCGGTGAGGTCGGCGTTTACAACCGGCCCGAAGGCAGCCTCGGTTTCTTCTACAACTGTGCTGGGGATGAGGATATGATGCCTATTTCAATTAAGGTTTATAATGATGACAGAGTTTTTGTTGACCGTGAGTCTTACCTCACCTGGTGGGCAACGGGCTTTGCTTTCTCCGACCCTGTAAACGAAAGAAAGCTCACAATGGAAACTTCAATCACTTTCCCCGATGCCGAAATGCGAGATGCATTTGTTGCTTCTGCAGAAAAACAGCTCGGTTTAAGCTGCACGGCAAAGGATAACACAGTGTTAGTTAAATGGTAATAATACTATAAATAAAATTTTACGGACAGCAGTCGGATTCGGAATGCTGTCCGTTTTTTTGCATTATTTAATGATTATCACCAAAATATAAATAGCAGTGTGATTGGAATTTATAGTAAAAATGTATTTACTTTTGATTTTGGTGTGTGCTATAATATGCGATGGTACATAGCGTAATTACACGCTTTGGCTGTTTAATATTGTTTATTATTTATTTATGGAGGTATAAACCAATGGCTTACAAGTATGTTTACCTGTTCTCCGAAGGTGACGCTTCAATGCGTAATACCCTCGGCGGTAAGGGCGCAAACCTTGCAGAAATGACCAAGATCGGTCTCCCTGTTCCTCAGGGCTTCACAATTTCTACAGAGGCTTGCACAAAGTACTACGAAGATGGCAAGAAGATCAACGATGAAATCCAGGCTCAGATCATGGAGTACATCGTAAAGATGGAAGGCGTAACAGGCAAGAAGTTCGGCGATAAGGAAAATCCCCTTCTCGTTTCCGTCCGTTCCGGTGCTCGTGCATCCATGCCCGGTATGATGGACACTATCCTCAACCTTGGTCTTAATGAAGAGGTTGTTGAAGCAATCTCCGCAAAGTCCGGCAACCCCCGTTGGGCTTGGGACTGCTACAGAAGATTTATCCAGATGTACTCCGATGTTGTTATGGAAGGCGGTAAGAAGTACTTCGAGCAGCTCATCGACGAGATGAAGGAAGCAAAGGGTGTTACACAGGACGTTGACCTTACAGCTGACGACCTCAAGACACTCGCAGGCCAGTTCAAGGCTGAGTACAAGAACAAGATCGGTAAGGACTTCCCCTCCGATCCCAAAGAGCAGCTCATGGGCGCTGTTGAGGCTGTTTTCCGTTCATGGGATAACCCCCGTGCAAACGTTTACCGCCG
>JAZOMP010000123.1:0-11850 GCA_045654045.1 Acutalibacteraceae bacterium | reverse complement strand
CACATATTGCCGTCTTCAAGCTTTCTGTTGCCGAGAAGGCCTATTTTTTCACCGCAGATGTCACAAAATTTCTTATCAAAAAGTCCCATAGTAAAAATCTCCTTTTATAACTAAATATTTAGTTTGTTATGTACCATTATTTAGCGTCGCTTTCGTTGTAGATGTCACCGCATTCGGGACAGAACTTCGGAGGATTGTGGGGGTCTTCGGGTTTCCAACCGCACTTATCGCACTGATAAAGAGGTGCGCCTGCGGGCTTTTTACCGCCGCAGTTGGGGCAGAACTTGCCTTTGTTTACTGCGCCGCAAGAGCAGGTCCAGCCTTCTGCTTCGGGCTTCTTTGCGCCGCATTCCATACAGAAGTTGCCTGTTGCCGTTGCACCGCAGGCACAGGTCCAGCCGAGAGCAGGTACTGTTGCAGGTGCAGGCTGTGCAGGTGCTGCGGGAGCCGCAGGAGCCGCCTGCTGCTGAGCCATCTGCTGTTGCTGCTGAACGCCTGCCTGATACATCTGAGCTGCATTGAAGCCGCCGTTTGCACCCATTGCCATATTCATTCCCATAAAGCCCATCATTGCGCCGTTGGGGTTGTTGGCTGCTGCTTCCATTGCCGTTGCCTGTGCATCTGTCATTCTGCCAGCCATCATGAAGGGATTACTGCCCATTGTGGCGGCATCTTCCATCTGATTGATCTTCTTCATATCCTCTTCTGTGAGGGTAATCGGATTAAGAGCGATAGACTCAACGGAGATACCTCTGCGCTGTGTCCAGTCAACAGCAAGAGCCTTATTGAGAGCATCCTTAAGTTCCGTTGTGTGTGCAGGAATCTGTGCAGGACGAAGTTCAAGCTCTGTGAGCATTGCAAATGCAGGCTGAAGAGCTGAAATGAACTCTGTTTTGAGCTGGTTGTCAATTTCTTCTCTTCTGTATTCGTCGCTTACGTTACCTGCAATCTTTGTGTAGAAAAGAAGCGGGTCTGTAATTCTGTAGGAATAAATACCGTTACATCTTACCTGTACGGAACGGTACAGACCAAGTCTTTTGTTGGCTACCTCAAACATAAACGGATTGGGTGTGCCGAACTTGTTATCAAGAATTTCCTTTGTGTTGAAATAGTAAACTCTCTGGTCCTTGCCTGTATCGCCGCCGTAAGTAAATCTCTTACCTACCTGCTTGAAGGTTTCCTTGATTGTATCACCGAGTTTGCCTGAGAAGATTGAAGGCTCTGTTGATGAATCATAAGTAAATTCACCGGGCTCTGCACAAACCTCAACAACCTTGCCCTGCTCAACAATAATCATGCACTGACCATCGGCAACAGCAATGCCCGAGCCATTTGAAATTATGTTGTCATTACCCTTGGTGTTGGAAGAACGTCCGCCTACTCGCTTCTGTCCTTTCACCATAAGCACATCGTTTTCAAGTGAATCGCAGTAGAAAAATTCCTTCCACTGGTCAGCAAGAACACCACCGAGTGCTCCTATACCTGCTTTAATAAGTCCCATATAAAATTTCTCCTTTCAAGAAATCAGTTTAATAGATTTTTATTCTTATCCTTTCGGTAATTCGCAATCAACAACATCAGTGATTACATAGCCGAACGGATTATTTGCATCGGGTTTAACGATTACTGCACGACCGTACTCTTCGTAGCCTTCAAATCTGTAATCGTCAACACGGATTTTGACGGAATACGTTCCGTTTCCGTTATCTTCAACGCCGTAAAATTCATTAGTGCTGAAGCGTTCAAAAGAGTGTGGCTGAATAAGATATTTTTTGCCTGTGCTGAAATGAGCCGCAACAACGGATTCATTTTCGGGAAGAGCGATATCGCTTTCGTTAAGTGTGGGATAAAGGGCTTTGAAATAAGCGTCAGCCTCCCACTCCGAAAGACCAAGCATATTCCTGTAGTCTTCTGTACCGTTCATCTTAAATTCGGTGAGCGTCACCGCATAAGCAACGGTATCCCACACAACGGGATGCTCGTATTTAATAAGCCTGTCATTATAAAAAACATCAGATACGGCACGGGCAACGCAGAGATTATAGAACACTGAATCTTCGGTTATTTCTTCAGGTGTGAAGCCTTCATCAACCATAAGAAGCTTTGTTACAACCTCGTAACCGTCCGTAGCCAGATAATATGTAGCTTTCATTTCACCGTATTCGGCAACAATTCTGTAATCGGGGATTGTTTCAGTAACATAGCATTCGAACTCGTAAATCTTGTCTTTTTCTGTTTTGATTTCCAGAAACGTACCGCTTACTTCAAAATCGTCAACAATCGGCGACCACATAATCGCTTCTACTCTGACAGTAACACCATCTTTAGGAGAAACAAATCTGAAATATTCTGCTGTGCTTCTCGGTTCATATCCTGTTGAAATGTGCTCTATTTTGCCTGTAAGCTCCTGATAATCCAACGAATCGCAATCATTATAGAGAGTTATCAGCAAATCTCCGCTGTCATCTTCTTTATCATTGCCTTTGTCGTTTGCCGAACTGTTTACCTTTGTGTTCGCTTCTTCGGTCTGCAAAGGAGCTTTTGTCGTTGTTTCGCCGTCACCCTTACCGCCGCAAGCCGCAAATGAGAGCAGCATAATCAAAGCAAGCAAAACGGCTGTTAATTTTCTCATTAGCATTACCTCCTTATTTGTCGGGTTTGTAACCGGATGATGAATAGGGATTTTTGTTTTCTTTTGGCGGATCAGGTATATTGCCTGCGTGAATAAGCCACGAAAAAACAGCTGTCTTAACACCTACGCCAACAACCCATACGGCGAGTGCGGCAACAAACCACCATATTGATATTTTGAAGATGAAATGTGCCGCAAGCAAAAGCCATGCAGGAATTGTCCATTCAAGGTCAAATATGAGGTTTATCAGCAACGCCGAAAAGAATCCGTTTCCCTTGGGTCTGTTTTTCACTGCATCACCCCTTATTCAACAATCAGTCTACCGCTTATTTCACGGTCAAGCGTGGAATGAACAGATAGATATTCGTCAAGAATTTCTCTGCACGAGGTGGAAATCATTCTGGGCTTGCCGTTTCTTGCAACCTCGTCATATGAAACGTTAAAGAAATTTTCAAGATTCTTGAAATGGAAATGCTGAAGACCGATTTTATAAATCCTTTCATCCTCAAGCGGCTCTCCGTTAAGTGTGAACTTTTTGAATTCATGTGTGTTTCGATCAAAAACTACTCTTGTTCCCTTAGAGAACTGATAAAATTCACAATGTGAGCCTTCCCACACTTCGTCACGCAGCATAAACTTTATCATCCGTCTGAGCTGTTCTCCTGTAACACGGAGCATATATGCAGGGTCATCATAAGGGAAGCATTCTGCAAGATCCTGATAAAGAACTATGGGACCGAGCTCTGTAGAACGGACACTTCCAGATCCGAGAAGCATAAGGTCAAGACCGAGGCTGTCACACATAATATCGGCAAACAGACCACCGAGCTCGGTTTCACGGTAGCGTGACGGATGAGTGAGCTGTCTTTTGAATCTTGTGACAAGACGGCCGTATTTCATATCTGTTTTATTCTTGTAATATTTGATTATGTCTTCAAGCTTTTCATCTCTCGGGCAGTTTTCCGCATTGATTGGAATGGTTTTCCATGTGTAGCTGTCAATACAGTTATTATCGGTATCAACCATAATATCAAATCTGCCTATCTGGTCAGTACCTGTGCCCGCCTGAACAATAACAATATCGTTGACTATAGCTGGCTCCTCAATAAATGTATGCGAGTGACCGCCGACAATAACATCGACACCCCACGCAGGGTCAAGCTTTGCTGCAAGCTTTTTATCTTCTTCAAAACCGATATGAGTGAGAAGAACGGTGAAATCAATGTCAATTCTGTTATATGTGTTGCAGATTCTGCCGACAGTCATTGCGGCTTCATCAATATCAACGAAAGTTCCTACAAGACCATCATTCTTTGTCT
Organism: Acutalibacteraceae bacterium; assembly: GCA_045654045.1. Lineage (GTDB taxonomy): Bacteria > Bacillota > Clostridia > Oscillospirales > Acutalibacteraceae > UBA8612. The sequence continues at coordinate 7,899 of JAZOMP010000123.1, read as the reverse complement.
GCGAAAGAACATCCTCGGTAAGAATACCGATAAACAGGACTTTCATTCCGTCAATTTCGATTATATGGTGAGGTTTGAAAAGTCTTGCACCGTTGGTTTTGATATGTAAGTTGGCATTGATAATCGGGAATTTTGCGCATTTTTCAATAAAAAGCAGATGTGAAACGCCGTAGTCAGTTTCATGGTTGCCTACGGTAACAACATCGGGTGATAGCAGATTCATAATCTCGATTGTTGAAACACCCTGATATTCGGAATCTATAACCGAGCCTCTGAACATATCACCTGCAATGCAGTAGATTGCGTTTTTTTCTTCGTTTCTTACTTTATTGACATATCCGGAAAGCATTGAAACACCGCCTACAAGTGCGGAATCAATTTCTTCGGCAAGAAAATCGCCGTGCAGATCGTTGGAATGTAAAATGGTTAGTTTTTTAAGATTAGACATAAAATCCCACCTTTACTTATATTCATCTTGATTTTATCAAATAAAATTAAATTGCACATTGTACTTTAGTGCAGAAATGAAACTTTTTTTAAAAATATTTTATTTTTTTATATAAAAAAACGGCAGATTGCTCTGCCGTCTTGGGTAAATGAATTATTCGTAAATCTTTGTTGCGCCGAACAGTCCCTTGAAGAAACCGATGAACTTCTGGAAGAAGCCTGCCTTTGACTGAACGGTTGTTTCGCCGACAAGCTCGTTGCCGTACATATCGGTCATATATGTGCCGTCTTCAAGCTTGATTTTAGCTGTAAAGGTTGTGTCACCGCTTGCGTTTGACCTTGCGGTGAGGTTGCCTTCCTCGTCAACACTCCAGTTGAAACAGCCGTTGCTTGCTGTCCATTCAATAACAGCGCCTTCGGGGATTTCCGCTACGTTAAGATTCGGGCGTATTACAACGCCGTCCTTATAGCTGATGCTCTTTGTTTTGGGCTCGTTGATAACGGCAAGCTTTTCAAGTGTTTCTGTCTTGACGTTGCCGCAACCGGTACACTTATAAGTGATTTCGCCTTCTGCTTCGGTTGTAGGTGCTACGTAAGAGGTTTCAACGTGGTTGTGTGCCTTTTTGGGTGAAGCCTCTGTGTAGCTTGCGGAGCAGGTGTTGCACTTATAGGTTGCAGTGCCTGCTGATGTGCAGGTTGCCGTGTCGGAAACAAGGCCATAGATATGACCTGTCTTTTTTGAATCAACCGTCTTTGTTTCGCCGCAGCCTGAGGTTGTGCATTTATAAGTTGCCTTGCCGTCTGCCTGGCAGGTTGCCGTGTCGCTTACAAGTTCCCACTTGTGGTCTGTCTTCGGAATTGTAACGGTTTTATAGCCGCAGCTTACGGTGTTGCCGCTGGGGTCAATTTTGCCGCTGTTGGTGCATTTGTAAATATTTCTACCTTCTGAATAGCAGGTTGCCGGAATTCTTCTCCACATTACCCATGTATGGTTACCCGTTTCACCAAAATAGTGACCGCAGCCGTCGCAGCGGTAGCCGTACGCACAGTTATAAGTGGTGTTTGCGCTTGTGTTGCCCATTCCGTCAACGGGGCAAACGGTATGTGCACCATATTCCAACTTGTGGTCGTTGGGGCAGGCATAGTCGAGTCCGTGAGTATCGCAAGGCCACCAATGGTGAGTTTCGTTTACTTCCATATCCATTGCGTTGCCGTAGTCGCAGTTGTTATCAAGACCGCAGACTGTGCAAATATTATTTATATTAAAGGTGTGCTTACCCTGGTAAATGTTTTTGTCACATCTGTAGCAATACTTCCAGTGGTTAGTGTTGTCATATGACCACTGATACTCTGCACTATACTCTTCATACGTATGTCCGAGAGCACCTACGTTAGTTGTTTTTGTTTCACCGCACTTGGTGCAGGTTTCTGTGATTGTGCCGCCCGCAGTGCAGGTTGCAGTTGTGCTGCTTACGTAGTAATCGTGTGTTTTGCAGGGCTCGATTGCTTTGATAAGCACTGTGTATTTTTTGAAGCCGCAGTAATTACCGTCCGGATTCTTTAAAGATACAATGATATAAAAGGTATATGTTCCCGGTGTTTTGCAATCGTCTTTAAAACCGAAAGTGCCATCATCGTAATCGGATCCGTTGTTATGATATTCATAGACCTTTTTTCCCGAAGTGTCATACAGCACTTCGGCGAGATCCCACGAGTATCCCATATCGGCAAGATATTTAGGAAGCTTGTTGAGTTTAAAAGACATAATATCATCAGCACCTATAACATAGGTACAAGAAGCTGCGAGGCCGTTAAACACAATGGGCTTACCTTTTCTCTGCCACGCATTAAGAGAAGTAGTGATAATATCGATACGGTCATCCTCTTTATAAGTTTCAAGATAATCAGCAGATGGGTTATGACAAAGCTTACCGCCCTTCACCATAATGATTTTGCTGGTATCATAAGAGCCTGAAGGGAAATTGAAATTATTTAAACTACCGTCAGCGCATTCGTTGCTCAGGTCGCTGGAATGATATGTACGGATTGCATTATAGGTGTTTGCATCAAAACTGCCGCTATTAATTGTTATATTCCTGATTTTAGAGGAAAGGAAAGGACCAACACCGTTATTTGTATATTCACCGCCGTTTATTACAAGTTTGCTTTCAGCAACTATTGCAGTATAACCAAAATTTGTGTGTCCGACAAAATTACCGCCGTTAAAGGTTGCTTCACCACCATTTTTAACCCAGACGATATGACCCGTTGCAATCTGATATGCGTTTTTAAATTTATCAGAGAGATACTGTTCCTTTGCACCGCCTGCAATAAACGTGCCGCCGTTTACAGTGAGCTTACCGTAAACAAGGAACATATCTCTTTGAGCAATATCCGTGTATTTTGAAACATCAAAACGAGCAACTGCCGGAGAAATATAGTGAGCATCATATTTTACTTCGCCTGTTCCCCTTGTGTCTTCAACCGTGAAATCAGCGCCCACAGGAACGGTGAAAAGAGTTCTGATTGAGTCGAGAGTATAGTCCTTATTGCTTGATACGTCGGAATGGTCAACAACCTTGAGATTATAGCCGTTGAGGTTGAGAATCTTGGTACCGTTGACGGTAAGCTGGGCTGCTTCACTCTCTTCTGTTTTGCCCAGACCGATTTCCCTTGTTATATCATTGCCGAGCTTGATTGCATTGGTGCCGTATTGCGAAAGTGCACTCTGAAGCTGAGCATAGGTTGTAACCGTCTGAGCCATATCGGCAATGGGAATATAATAATAATAGTAAACATTCCAAACTTCCGTTGTATATCCGTCTATCTTCACACGATTTAAACGAAATTCAAAATCATAGTAAGAGTATGTTTCATCGCCGGCTATCAGAACCAAATCTCTTTCGGTATATTTCGGGCATGTAAAACAGACTTTTAATTGATATCCGGTATTTTTCAAAAAAGTACCCGAAGTTTGTTCGGTAAATTTGCCACCGTTGTCAAGGTAAACGCCATCGCGCATATATTCCAAGCCGGTGGTGTAAGCTGAAAGAATGATTTCAACTCCCTCCGAAGCTATGTAGCCTGTCTTGACGGTGTACTGACTTCTTTTTGTAGGAACAGGTTGACCTGCTTCAAAACGAAAATCCGTTTTAACGTAGTCCGCCGGCTCCGTAGCCGCACTTGCAGAGAGAGGCATAATACAGACCGCCATAATCAGGCAGAGCAGTATTGCCAATGATTTTTTGAAAATTTTCATCAGAAATTTTCTCCTTTCGTGTTGGTTTATAATGGGTATACTTTGGTCAGTATACATTCTTACATCGTGATTGTAGCACCTTTTTTCGGTTTGCACATTGTACTTTAGTGCAGAAATGGAAGTTTTTTTAAAAATTTTTTCAAAAAAAAGACGGCAGATTTCTCTGCCGCCTTGGGGGTAAACGAAATTAACTTAATAGTGTGCTGCACCGCATTCGCAAACGGGTGCAATACCGAGAAGGCTGTGGATAAAGTTGCCTATCATCCATATAAAGCCGAGGAAGCCGCCTCTATGGCATATATGACCGCAAGCATCGGCAGGAAGCTCAGTGATTTCAACCTCATCGGAAGCTTCAAATCTGCAACCGTCAAAAGTAACGATGCAGATATGTGTGCCTGCTTCTTTTGCCTTAAGTTCTGCATCAGTATTAACCTTTTTCATTTCAGGCATTTCAGCTTTGAGGTGAGGCTCCTGTTCATAATAGCCCCACGTGTTGTAAACACAGGCGTGGTCAGCAGTGAATTCAACGGTATCGTTTGCATTGACATCTTCCCAGACTTCATCGGACTCTTCGCAAACACACCAGATGCCGAGTTCAACAGCATCAGTGTCAGTTGTCATTTTGATAGTCTGATCTTCAAGAAGCATAACCGTGAAGAAATTGTATTCCTTATAGATGCCGTCTTCATAACCGGTATAAACACCGGTCCAACCGTTTTCTGAATCATAAGTTGCAAAATTGCCGGCATATTGATAATCACCACGGGGCGTTGCATATTCGTCAGTCAACTCAGCGAAAGAATCACCGATCTTATACCACTGATATTCAGCATCTGCACCTTCTGTAACCTCAACGTAGGGTTCATCGGCTGTGGGCTGATGAGTGATTTCAGCGAATTTCACTACAGTAACATCAAATTTAAGAGCATAATCTTCATATGCGGCCATTACAAACAGATAGTCGGCACCTGCTTCTGCCTCAAAAATGCAGTAGAAATCATAGGTGTCATAATAATCGTTGTCATCGTCGTCTGCGATTTCATTGCCATCTTTGTCATAAACAGATACATACGGGTCAATATCAGCTTCACCCATATCGGAATAAACAACGTATGTGCCGTCTTCTTCGGGGGTGAATTTGCATTCTGCATAACCTTCTGCAGGTATGGTTACGGCTATTGTTTCGCCGAGTGAGATTGTGTAGTCAGCCGCAAAAGCGGACATCGGAATTAAGGTAAGCACCATAATAACCGAAAGAATAACGGCTAACGCTTTGCGAGTTTTCTTCATAAAAACATCTCCTTTATAAATTTTGTTTCGTATATCTGAAAAGATATATCTTAACAATACAATTTTATCACCTTTTTTCGGTTTGCACATTGTACTTTAGTGCAGAAATGGACAAAAATTATAAAAAAAGACGGCAGATTGCTCTGCCGTCAAGAACGATATTATTTTTATTCTGTTTTATGGTCGTTGATAACAAGACCGCTTTCACGCGCTCTTACCGCTAGCTCGGTACGATTACGGAAGCCTGTTTTGTCACGCATATTCTGGATATGTGCTTTCACGGTGCGCAGGGACATTCCGAGCTTTTCGGCTATATCCGCATCGGCTTCGCCGTCAACAACCTCACGAAGAACGAGAAGTTCTTTTTCGGTGAAATCAACGTTGAGTGCTTCACCGCGTCTGTGCGAAGGAGTTGTGTCGGGATAAACGGAATCACCCGCCATCGTTCTGTTCATAACCTCAATGATTTCCTCGGCAGATGCGCTTTTGTACCAGAAGCTTTCGACACCTGCTTTTCTTGCTCTTTCAATAAAGCTGAATTCGGGCTGGCTTGTGACGATAATTATTTTGATATGCGGACAGCTCTTTTTGATTTTTGCCGCCGCATCAAGTCCGTTTGCATCCATTGCTGTGCATACGTCCATAAGAATAAGATCAATAGGATTTCTTCGGCAATAAAGCTCGGCCATTGCCGCACTTTCAATCGATTGCGAAAGTTTATATTCTTCCCTGTCATTTATATATATTTCAAGCAGCTTCCGACCCATAGGGTCGTCTTCAACGATAAGAACGTTAATCAAAATAATTTCACCTCTTTCGGCATTTGCACAGTCATAACAAACTGAGGTACAGACTGAATTACCATATTTCCGCCCAACCGTTCAATTTTACTGCGCAGCGTTCCAAGACCGCCGCCCTCATGTATTTCAGTTGACGGTTGATTTCCGTCGTTGGTATAACGGGCACAGTAACCGTCATCTGTTTCGTAAAACTCAACGAACAGAGTTTTTGCATCCGCGTGAATAACGGCGTTTGTCAGCGCCTCCGTAGCTGCAGAAGTCAGTATACTGCCGATAACATCATTCATCGGAAATTCACCGCTGATTTCAACGGTAACACCCGCTGATTCGGCAATATCAATAAGCGACTGCAGAAGGTCTGTATTCTGTGAAGGCTCAGCCTCCGTGCGAAGAACGGCAATATTTCTTTTCCACGCATTGATAACGGGCTGAAAATCAGCATCCGTCTGATTCAGGCAATGACGGGTAGCAAGAAGAGCCTGACCCAACTCACTGTGGATACGCATTTTGGTTTCAAGACGTTCTCTCGCTCTTGTTGTTTCGTCAACAGTTTCACCGTAATGTCTGAGTCTTGCGTTCATTTCCTCAAGCTCTTCGTTATTCGTCTGCAACCTGTTTGCAAGACGGTGCAGGCTCGTTGTATCCGTTGCCGTAAGCTGGAAAACTTTTTCTGTTTTTTCACGCTTGAAGGTATATACAGTTCCGTCGGGAAAACGGTAAACAGGCTGACTGTCTTCGGAAATTTTCTGAATTCCGGGCAAAACGTCGCCGTTAACAAGTGCTTTCCAGAAGGTATTTGCATTCAGAATTTCTTTACCCGTCATAATATAACCAAGCTCATTCATCTTATGGTTTAAAAGCTGAACCGTACCGTTTGCCTTTGAAAAACAAAGACCCGTCGGAAGATGATCAAAGCTTTCTTTTATAGAAAGAGATGAAACGCTGTTTTTTCTGTAGCGGATTTCTCCGGCGGCAAGAAAGACAAGGAACACAAAATTAAGAATAATGAATATCAGCGTAAATTCCGCATTTTCCAAAAATAATTTGCTCAGATACGGAATCTCTCTTAAGCAAAGCAAGGCATTGATACCCGTTGTCAGAATAACGAGCAAAACAAATCCTGAAAAATTGAAAATTACCGTTATCATCTTGGTCAGAATCTTGTAATCACGAAGAAACAGATTTGGAATACAGCAGATATTTATTACGGTTTCAAGAAATAAACACGACATAAAAAGCGCCTGAAAATATGTTCCTGTTTCAAGAAGATTAATCATGCGTTGCACCCCCTTCGGAAAGAAGAATACAGACAGCAATATCGTTTTCATCAACTTCAAAGGTCACACTTATTCCGTTAATAGAAAGAGTGTTTAACAAAGATGAATCAACACCATCGTTACAGCCTATCTGAAGATTCAGCTTAATGACGGAATCCTCACATTTGAGCGACACCATAAGTGAATTGATGCTGTCGATAAACATTTCAGCAATTTTTTCAAAAATATCAAATACCGCAACTGAATCCTCAACGTTCAGATAACCTGAGCAGTTACATTTCAGCGAAGAATAAACGCCGAGTAAACTAAGATTATCAAGAGATTCACGCAAGCAAAGTTCAAGCTCCGTAGCGGAAATAACGCTGTTTTCTTCTCCGAGCAAAAGCAGGTTACTTCTACGTTTTATGTATGCACTAATAACACAAATCTGAGCTAAAGCATTGTGAGCATCTTCCGGATTTCCCTTTGCCTTATCCAGCAATTCCTCCGCTTTGATAAACTGCGATGAAACGTCACGGGCAATACGGTCGTAAAGCCTGTTTTTCTCTTCAAAACGGGCTTTCTGCTCATTCATATCAATTTCGGCTTTCAGCAAAAAATTATTTTCGCTGAGCCTTTCATGAGTTTCCTCAAGATTTTTCATCAGCTTTTTGATTTGCTTTATATCATTTTGCCACAGAACGTATCCGCCCGAAACCGGCCTGCCCTGAAGCATAGTTTTGCCAAGTTCAACCGGCTTTATAATAGCGCTTCGCATTACGTCTTCTGGTAAATCATCGGCATAGGATGAAAAATACATCGTCTGATAATTCTTATCTACAACCTG
>JAZOMP010000122.1:0-17253 GCA_045654045.1 Acutalibacteraceae bacterium | reverse complement strand
TCTCTTATCAGCTTTTCAAAGGACGAGGGCAAAACCTGGTCAGTGCCTGTTGAGCTTCCCGCGGCATTAAACGGCGAAAGACACAAGGCGGATTATCTGCCCGACGGCAGGCTGATTATAACCTTCCGCTCAATCGAGCGTTGCCCCGAAAAGAACAAAGTGCATATTGAAACCGGTCACAAGGGTCGCGGCTGGTACAGCGAGGGTTGGATAGCCTGGGTCGGCACTTACGATGACCTTAAAAACGGCAGGGAAGGGCAGTACAGAATAAAGCTTGCCCATACCTACCTCAATTATCAGACTCAGCCCGATTTGGTTGCCAACGGCGACTGCGGCTACTGCGGTAACGTTGTTTTGCCCGACGGCACTTTTGTCACCTCAACTTACGGTATTTTCTCTGCGGACGAAAAACGCCATACATATATCGTTTCAAAGCGTGTTCGCCTTGCAGATATCGACAAATTACTTTAATAAATTCAGTTCTCACAGGAGTTAACTATGGAAGCCTTTAACAAAAACGAAACAGTGCTTTATAACCTGCGTATGCTCTATGAGCAGTACGGCTATAAGCGCTTTAAAATGAGCAAGTTTGAGGAATATGACCTCTACCTTGAATACAAAAAGTTCCTGCAAACGGAGAATATCATTACCTTCACGGATCTTCACGGTAAGCTCTTTGCCCTGAAGCCCGATATCACTCTTTCAATTGCAAAGAACGCCAATCCTGCCCAGCCGCAGAAGCTTTACTACAAAGAAAATGTTTACAGAGCTTCAAAGGACACCAAGGAGTACAAGGAAATCACACAGCTTGGTCTTGAATATATCGGCGAGATTGATTCCTACACAATGGCAGAAGCCGTTCTTCTTGCCGCAAAGAGCCTCAAGCTTATAAGTGAAAGCTATATCCTTGATATTTCCCATATGGGCTTTATTTCGGGTCTTTTTGAGCAGGCAGGTATAAGCGACGTTCAGCAGGAAAAGCTGCTCGGCTTCCTCGGTAAAAAGGATACCCACGAAATGCTTTACTGCTGTGAGCAGTTCGGAATTGACAAGGGAATGAGCGAAAAAATAGTTTCCCTCTGCGAGGTTTACGGAAGCTTTGAAGAAACCCTGCCGCAAATCAAGGCTCTTGTTGTAAACGATAAAATGGCCGATGCCATAAAAGAAATGGAAGAGCTTTATTCCGTGCTCAGCGCAATGGGCGAGGGTGAACACATCAACCTCGATTTCTCCATTGTAAACGATATGAGTTACTACAACGGCGTTATTTACAGGGGCTACGTCAAAGACGTGCCGTTCAGCGTTCTCAGCGGCGGCAGATACGATAATCTCCTGCAGAAGCTCGGCAAAAACTGTCAGGCTATTGGCTTTGCCGTTTACGTTGACTTGCTTGAGCTTTACGATAAGTACAGCCGTGAATACGACGTAGACGTGCTTGTAACCTACACAAATGAAGATTCACCTGCAGCGGTTGCGGCTGTTGCGGAAAAATATATTTCTCAGGGTAAGAGCGTAAAGGTGCTGTCAACTGTTCCCGAAGCTCTTAAATACCGCGAGAGGATAAGCGTTTCACAGAAGGGAGCCGAGGAATAATGGAATATCTCAATATAGCACTTCCCAAGGGCAGACTCGGCGAAAAGGTCTATGAAATGTTTGAAAAAATCGGCTACGGCTGTCCGGCAATAAAAGAAAAGAACAGACAGCTGATTTTTGAAAACGAAGAAAACAAGGTGCGCTATTTCTGGTCAAAGCCCAGCGACGTATCAATTTACGTTGAAAAGGGTGCGGCGGATATAGGCGTTGTTGGCAAGGATATTCTTCTTGAATACGAGCCGGATATCTATGAGCTTGCCGACCTTGATATAGGCAAGTGCAGAATGTGTGTTGCCGCTAAAAAGGGATTCCGTGACAATTCTGAAAAAACCCTTAAGGTTGCAACGAAGTTTGTCAACATTGCAAGAGGTTATTACGCGTTAAAGGGCAGAGATATCGAAATCTGTAAGCTTAACGGCTCTATTGAAATTGCGCCCATCCTCGGTATGACCGACGTTATAGTTGATATTGTCGAAACTGGTACGACCCTTAAAGAAAACGATCTTGAGGTAATCGAAACAATTATTCCCATCAGTGCCAGACTTGTTGCCAATAAGGCAAGCAGTAAGTTCAAATCACAGCAGATTAATGACATTCGCAGAAAGCTCCAAGAGGTAATTAACAATGATTAAGATTTTTGACGGCGAAATAAAAGCCGAAGACATATTCGCAAGAGAAGAGGAAAAAAGCACGGTAGGCGAAATCGTTGCCGATATAATTGCAAACGTACGCAAAAACGGCGACAAGGCACTTCGTGAATATTCCGAAAAGTTCGACAAGGCAAAGCTCGACAGCCTTGAAGTTACCGAAGAAGAAATCAACGCCGCATTTGATGCGCTTGAGCCGGAATTTATAGCTGTTATAGAGGAAGCGGCAGAAAATATCCGTGAATTCCACCGCCATCAGGTCAAAACAGGTTTTGTAATTACTCCCCGTGACGGTGTGGTGCTCGGTCAGCGTGTAATTCCGCTTGAAAGAGTCGGTCTCTACGTTCCCGGCGGTACGGCAAGCTACCCGTCCTCCGTTCTTATGAACTGTATCCCTGCAAAGCTTGCAGGCTGTGACGAAATTGTTATGGTAACTCCTCCTTCGCAGGATGGCAGTATCAAGCCTGCAATTCTCGTTGCTGCTAAAATCGCAGGTGTCGACCGTATCTTCAAGGTCGGCGGTGCGCAGGCTGTTGCGGCTTTGGCTTATTCAACCGAAACCATTCCGCAGGTTGACAAAATTGTCGGTCCGGGTAACGTTTTTGTTGCGGAAGCCAAGCGTCAGGTTTTCGGCACGGTTGCAATTGATATGATTGCAGGCCCGAGCGAAATTCTGGTTATTGCGGACGAAACCTGCAACCCGAAGTTTGTAGCTGCCGATATGCTTTCCCAGGCTGAGCACGACAAGAACGCAAGCGCCGTTCTCGTTACCGACAGTATGAGCCTTGCAAAGGCAGTAAGCGATGAGCTTGAAAGACAGATTCCGCTTCTTCCCCGTGAGGAAATAGCAAGAGCATCAATCGACAATAACGGCAAAATAATTGTTGTTGACGATTTGATGAAGGCCGCCGAAATGTCTAATCGTATTGCACCGGAACACCTTGAAATCTGTGTGGACAAGCCCTTTGACTTCCTGCCCCGTATACGTAACGCAGGTTCGGTTTTCCTCGGCAAAAACTGTCCCGAAGCACTCGGCGACTATTTTGCAGGACCTAATCACACTCTTCCCACAAGCGGCACGGCTCGCTTCTCAAGCCCTCTTTCCGTTGATGATTTTATCAAGCGCTCTTCGTTCATTTCCTATTCCGAGGATGCACTCGAAAAGGTATACGAGAAGATTGATTCCTTTGCACAGAAGGAAGGCTTACATGCCCACGGCAGAAGCGTAACGGTAAGATTTGAGGACAAATAATAAATACGGAGCAAATATACTATGAGCAGATTTTTGTCAGACAGACTTCTGAGCCTGACTCCCTATACCCCCGGCGAACAGCCGCAGGATTTTAACTATGTAAAGCTGAATACAAACGAATCTCCGTTTGAGCCTTCACCGGAGGTTATAAAGGCGCTTAATACGGATGAAGTCTCTTTGTTAAGGCTTTATTCCGACCCCGAATGCAAAAAAACAGTTAAGTCAATTGCTGAATATTACGGTGTTGAAAGCAAAAACGTTGTCCTCGGAAACGGCTCGGATGAAATACTTTCCTTTATCTTCGAAGCCTTTTGTGATAAGGATACTCCCGTTGCCTTCCCCGATATAAGCTACGGCTTCTATGAGGTTTTTGCTTCTCTCTACGGTATCAAGGCACACGTAATTCCCTTAAAGGACGATTATTCCCTTTGTGCGGATGATTACTGCGGTCTGAATGAAACAATAGTAATTGCAAACCCCAATGCACCTACGGGTATGGCGATATCGCTTGCCGATATTGAAAAAATCGCTTCAACAAACCCGGATAACGTCGTTGTAATCGACGAAGCCTACGTCGATTTCGGCGGCGAAAGCGCAGTTGAGCTGACAAAGAAGTACAATAACCTTATTGTTGTACAGACCTTCTCAAAGTCCCGTCAGCTCGCAGGCGCACGTCTTGGCTTTGCGGTTGCTGACGAAGCACTTATTACCGACCTCAATACGGTAAGATTTTCCACTAATCCCTATAATATCAACCGCTTAACCCTGCTTGCAGGCGAGGCGGCAATAAAAGACACGGCTTATTTTGAAAAAACGAGAGCACTCATTATTGAAAACAGAGCATATACGGTAGCTGAGCTTGAAAAGCGAGGCTTCACAGTGCTCGATTCAAAGACAAACTTTGTTTTCGCTTCCCACAAAACAATATGCGGTGAGGAGCTTTACAAAGGCTTAAAGGCAAACGGCGTGCTTGTCCGATTCTTCAATAAGCCGAGGCTCGACAAATACTTAAGAATCACTATCGGCACAAAGAAGCAGATGGATGATCTTTTCGAAGCCCTCGATAAAATACTCTGATAATTACAGGAGTGAATAAAATGCGTACAAGTGAAATCAAAAGAAATACCGCCGAAACCAGGATTGAGCTTTTCCTCAACCTCGACGGTACCGGTAAAAGTGAAATTGATACGGGCTGCGGTTTTCTCGACCATATGCTTACTCTTTTTTCACGCCACGGCAGGTTTGATCTTAACGTTAAATGCAACGGTGATATAAACGTTGATTACCATCATACGGTAGAGGATATAGGTATCTGCCTTGGTATGGCTTTTGCCGAAGCTCTCGGCAATATGGCTGGTATAAAGCGCTACGGCGATATAATTCTGCCTATGGATGAATCGCTTATTATGTGTGCCGTCGATATTTCCGGCAGAGCACACCTTTCTCTTGATCTCGGTAATATGCCGCCCAAGGTAGGCGATTTTGATACGGAGCTTGTTTCTGAATTTATGCTCGGTCTTGTGCGCAACAGCAAAATCACCCTGCACATAAACAAACTCTACGGCTCAAATACACACCACGTTATAGAGGGCTGCTTCAAGGCGCTTGGCAGAGTGCTCGGCAGCGCAGTAAGCATTGACGAAAGGCTTAACGGCGAAATTCCCTCAACAAAAGGAGTTCTCTGATGTTAGCAATAATTGACTACGGCGTGGGCAACATCTTTTCGCTCTATTCTTCTTTCAAGTTTATCGGCGAGGATGTTGTGCTCACTAACGACAAAAAGGTAATTGATTCCTGCTCTCATATAATTCTTCCCGGTGTCGGTGCTTTTGCTGACGCAAGAAGAAAGCTTGAAGAAAGCGGCATGGCAGAGGTTGTCAAGGAGCAGGTCAAAACGGGTAAACCCCTTATGGGTATCTGCCTTGGTATGCAGATGCTTTTTGACAAAAGCTACGAATACGGCGAGCACGACGGTCTCGGACTTATAAAGGGCTCTGTAAGACCCATTTCCGAGGTTATTCCGTCAGACCTTAAAATTCCGCATATCGGCTGGAATGCTCTTGAGTTTACAAAGGAAACGGGTATTTTCAGACACATCAAAAACGGCGACCACGTTTATTTCGTTCATTCCTACTGGGCGGCGGACTGCGAGGAAAGCACAACCGCTGTTACTGAATACGGCGCAAAGCTCACTGCTTCCGTGCAGAGCGAAAACGTTTACGGCTGCCAGTTTCACCCCGAAAAGAGCGGTGAGGTAGGTCTCAATATCCTCAAAGCATTCTGTGAATTATAAGAGGTATACGTAACTATGAAACTTTTTCCCGCAATAGATTTAAAGGATAAAAAGGTTGTCCGCCTTTTCAAGGGTGACTACAATCAGATGACGGTCTATTCCGACAATCCGCTAGAAATTGCCAAAGGCTTTAAAGAGAGCGGTGCCGAGTACCTTCACGTTGTTGACCTTGACGGCGCAAAGGACGGCGACAACCCCAATTTTGAAATCGTTGCCGATTTAGCCGCAAACAGCGGACTTAAGGTTGAAATAGGCGGCGGTATCAGAAACGAAGAAATAATTAAAAAGTACATCGACGCAGGCGTTATGCGTGTAATTCTCGGTACTGTTGCAATTTCAAACCCCGACTTTGTTGCCGAAATGGTAAATAAATACGGCGATAAAATTGCCGTCGGCGTCGATATGCTCGGCGGTAAGGTTGCAACCCACGGCTGGATGAATGTCAGCGAGGTTGATGGCTTTGAATTCTGCGAAAAATTAGATAAAATGGGCGTTGCAACGGTAATCTGTACCGATATTTCAAAGGATGGCGCAATGCAGGGCACAAACCGTGAGCTTTACCGTGAAATGGCGGCACGCTTTAAGTTTGATACCGTAGCCTCGGGTGGTGTATCAACGCTTGACGACGTTAAGGCACTTAACGAAATGAACGTTTACGGTGCTATTCTCGGTAAGGCACTTTACACCGGTGCAATAGATTTGAAGGATGCCGTTAAAATAACGGCAGGGGAGGTATAATATGATAACAAAGAGAATTATTCCCTGTCTGGACGTCAAAAACGGCAGAGTGGTAAAAGGCGTAAATTTTGAAGGTCTGAGTGACGTTTCCTCACCCGTTGAGCTTGCGGATTACTACAGCCGTGCAGGCGCAGATGAGCTTGTTTTTTACGATATTACGGCATCTGTAGAAGGCAGGCAGATATTTACCGATATTTTAAAGGAAGCCGCTTCCAAAATCTTTATTCCGCTTACCGTCGGCGGCGGTATCACAACGCTCGACGATTTTGAGCGTGTGCTCAACTGCGGTGCAGATAAAGTCAGCGTAAACTCGGGTGCAATCAAAAACCCGAAGATTATCGAAGAGGCTGCCAAGAAATACGGTGACCAGTGCGTTGTTCTTTCTGCTGATATTAAAAGAGTTGACGGTAAGTTCAAGCTTTTCAAAAACGGCGGCAGAGTCAACACGGAAATAGATGCACTTGAATGGATTAAATTCGGTGTGGACAGCGGCGCAGGCGAAATCGTTGTCAACAGCATTGATACCGACGGTGTCAAGCAGGGCTTTGACCTTGAAATGCTTGAAGCTGTGTGCAATATTGTTTCCGTCCCTGTTATCGCTTCGGGCGGTGCAGGCGGCATAAAGGACTTTATTGAGCTTTTCAATAAATTACCAAAGGTCGATGCAGGCCTTGCGGCATCTATTTTCCACTTCGGTGAGGTAACTATTGACGAGCTGAAGCATGAACTCAAAGCAAACAATATCAATACAAGAATATAAGGATAAATTTGAGGAGAAAGATATGTTACACGTTAGTGATTTGAAATTTGATGAAAAGGGTCTTATCCCTGCAATTGTTGTCGATTACCAGACTAACAAGGTACTTACCCTTGCCTATATGAACGAGGAAAGCCTTCGTATCACTCTTGACGAGGGTAAAACCTGCTTCTGGTCACGCTCACGTCAGAAGCTCTGGCGTAAGGGCGAAACCTCGGGCAACTACCAGCACGTAATGGAAATCAAGGCAGACTGTGACAAGGATGCCCTTGTTATTAAGGTAAAGAAGGACGGTCCTGCCTGCCACAAGGGTACAGATTCCTGCTTCACAAACACCTTCTACCGCAAGAGCGGCTATAACGATTTCTCGCTTGACAGCCTTATGAATCTGCTTAAATCCCGTAAGGCAGACCCGCCTGCAGGCTCATACACAAGCTATCTCTTTGAAAAGGGTATAGACAAAATCCTCAAGAAGGTTGGCGAGGAATCAACCGAGGTTATCATCGCCGCAAAGGCAGACGATAAAAAGGAAACAATCTACGAGGTTGCCGACCTTGCCTACCACATTATGGTTATGATGGTTGAAATGGGTATCTCCGTTGAGGATGTTTACAAAGAGCTCGCTTCCCGCCATGTAATCGACCATAAGGTAAAACAAGAGAAAATGACAAAGTAATTTTATATTGCGGATAAATCCGTGATATGACGAGTTTTTGCCCGCTCGCAGTATCTTCATACAGCTTCGGGGCAAAGAACACGCCATCTCATAGAATTTCTCGCAATATTTATAATACCTAAATGGATAAATCCGTGATATGTCGTGTTTTTGCCCACTCGCAGTATCTTCATACAGCTTCGGGGCAAAGAACACGCCATCTCATCGAATTTCTCGCAATATTTATAATACCTAAATGGATAAATCCGTGATATGACGCATTTTTGTCAGCGTAGGGGAGGGGTTACCCCTCCCGAAAAACAAATATACATTAAACAAGGGGAGGCGAAACGCCTCCCCTGTATTTGTCATCTGTTGAATCCTTTATATTCCTCAACCGTCATAACTGTTTCGCCGATAAATAAGTCGGTTCCGTCTGCGGTATACCTGTTATCATAGTATGGCTGCATAATAATATATGTATCCGACATACCCGCCTCATTCGGGAGATCCATAATTACAACCATATCGTCGCTGATTGATACTTTGAATTTGCTGAAATCATAGCAGTCTCTGTTCAGTCTTTTATCAAAATACTGCTTTTCGCTTTTCTCAATAAGCGTATTTTTGAAAAATGCCAATGATTCAAAATATGCTCCGTTGTTGCCGAAGTGCACACGGTTAAGTATCATAAAGTCTATAAAATTTATGAGGCCTTCCTTGTCCTTTTCGTTATTGATCTTACAGAATTTTTCTGCAATCAGACTTTTGGCTTCGTCCAGAATAAACGGATTGTATATATCGTTAGCATCGCAATACGCCTCTTCCTCGTCAGTTAGGATAATTTTTTCGTATGAACACGAATTAACAGCGGCTTCAATTTTGCATACAATTCCTTCTCTGATATTCATCTGTTCTTCGTACTCTTTGCTTACCTTATACTCGTTGAAAAGCACAATCGCAGGAGGAGTCAGAGCAACCGTGAGAATAAGAAGTGCAGCAATTATTTTGAACCATATTTTTGTATGCTTAAAAATTGCAATCAGAGCGAATATCCACGATATCAGCATTGTCAATACAATTGAAATCGGGATCATTATTGCAACCAAGGGATAAAATGCAAACTGTGACCAGCCAAGAGACTGCTGGATTACGGGAATTGCCTCAATGCGAAACGGTGAGCAGACGTACGCCGAAATAACGGAGGTTACAATCCACAGCACAACGCCCACTGCAGCAAACGTGCTTTGTTCAGGTACAGCGAAGCCGTAGATAGTTGAATATATAGAAAGTATTGTCACTGCAACATTCAGAATCAGAAGCAGCTTCTGAAGAGTAGTATATTCTTTATGTCTCCATGTTGAATTCTCATCTCTTCCTGCAGTGAAATAATAAACAACCGAAAAACCAACCGCTCCGATAAAAAGAAGAGTTAATAAAGATATGATGATATACAAAACCAAACACCCCTTTTACAATGATATTTTAATTATAAAAAATGTGTAACGCTATGTCAATAAAATACAATTGTATTTTTATATAAAATCAGCGGATGCTTCTTCGAAGATTTTCAAAGCACAAACCGGATGCATAACTGAAAAGTAAAAAATTCGGAATTGTATCGTTTGGCGCTCCAAACAGGCGAATCATTTTCGTAAGAAAAAAATAAAAGTGACAATCTGTGACACCTCAATCAAAGAAAAGCCTCGGCATATACCGTGTGGATTGGGGCTTTACATTTCCCGTTCATTATGATAAATATATAGTTATCGATTCTCTGACCGACGCAGTAAATGAATTTGATACCGAAGACGAAGCACTCGACTATGCTGCAGAGAATTATTCAGCGTAGTTAATTTGCAATTTAAGGGTGATGTTATGAAAACTAAAATTAGAAAAATTATTCCGTGGGTATTACCGCCGATAGCTTTCTTTGCGTTATTCAGTCTGCGATTTGTTGCTATTGCAAAAGCCACGCTTTATCCGGATTTTTCTTCAGAAATTTTCAGCGTTTTGCTGTTCGGTGTAATTCCGAGCATCGTGTATCTGGTTTCTTTATTTCTATATGTTAAATCGGCGAAGAAATCATCAAAAAGGTTAGTTGGTATAATATCTGCCGTAATAATTGCAGTTCTTTTGTGCTTTGAAGGTTACATATCACTTGTTTGCAGTAGTGACATTTCAAAAACAAATGATATAAATAATTATCTTGTTCTTGATGACGGAAGCTTGGTACATAACAGCGATTGTGTTGATCTTTTACCGGTTGAAGTTCCCGAAAACGCTCAAAACCCGGTTTACGATTATTATTGTGAGTTCAGCCTTTTCAGCGGCAGTTATGTTTATGCCCAGTGGACTTTGCCCGAAAATGAGTATCTTGAAGAAAAGCAGAGAATAATTGACAGCGCAGACGAGTATAAGCTTCAATATTTTAAATATGAGAATCAGGACGTATATGCTGTTGAGGATCCTGCGAGAGATATTGCACAGTTTTCATTCAGCGATGCTGATTACCGTATAAGTTATTACGTTTCAAACGGTGTTGTTTTTGAACCGTTATGGGAAAATCAGATATCAGAATAATCAAAAACAGCTCAGCCGATTTTGGTTTCGGTTGAGCTGTTTTACTATATATTTGTGTTTACGCCTTATGCCATTTAACGCCCTGCGGTGTGTCCTCAAGCACTATGCCCATGGCCTTGATTTTGTCACGGATTTCGTCTGCCTTTGCCCAGTTCTTGTCTTTTCTTGCCTGTGCACGCTCTGCAATAAGTGCTTCAACCTCTTCGTCAAGGCTTGCCTTGCCGCGGTTGTAAACAAGGCCGAGCACGTCTGTCAGCTCGTCAAATGCTTTGCTTGCCAGCTCAAGTGTCTGCTTTGAAGCACCTGCGGCAATAGCTGTGTTGATATCTCTTACAAGTTCAAATACTGCTGAAATACCGTCAGCGGTGTTGAGGTCGTCATCCATAGCCTTTATAAACTGCTCAATTCTGCCGTGTACCTTGTCGTTAAACTCGTTGTCAAGCTCGCCGTCAGCAGCATTCTGGAGTGCGAAATCAAGGTTGTTGCGGCAGGTGTAAAGGCGCTCGAGTGAAGCTTTGCACTGCTCTATAACGTCAACGCTGTAGTTGATGGGGCTTCTGTAATGGGAGGAAATCATAAGGTAACGGATGGGCTCGTAGCCGTATTTTTCCGCAACGTCACGTACTGTGAAGAAGTTACCGAGCGACTTGGACATCTTTACGTTGTCAACATTGATATAGCCGTTGTGCATCCAGTAGTTTGCAAACGGTGCGCCGTTGCAGCATTCACTTTGTGCAATTTCGTTTTCATGGTGGGGGAATATAAGGTCCTGACCGCCGCAGTGAATATCGATTGTTTCACCGAGGTAGCGGCGTACCATAGCAGAGCACTCAATGTGCCAGCCGGGTCTGCCGTGACCCCACGGGCTCTCCCAGTAGGGCTCGCCGGGCTTTGCACCCTTCCACAGGGCGAAATCCATCGGCTCACGCTTGATATCCTCAACGTTGATTCGGGCACCTGCCTCAAGCTCTTCAAGCGGCTGGTGTGAAAGCTTGCCGTATTCGTCGAACTTTGTGGGGCTGAAATAAACGTCGCCGTCAACAGCGTATGCGTAGCCTTTTTCAATAAGCGTTGAAATAATGGCAATAATTTCGTCGATATTCTCTGTTGCCTTGGGGTGAACGGTAGCCTCGCGGATGTTCATACCCTTGGCATCCTTCCAGAATTCCTCAATATACTTTTCGCTTACCTCTTTGAAGGTAAGACCCTCTTCGTTAGCTCTGCGGATAATCTTGTCGTCAATATCCGTAAAGTTCTGTACAAATTTAACGTCGTAGCCTCTGTACTCCATATAGCGGCGAAGAACGTCAAAAACGCAAAGGGGACGTGCATTACCGATGTGGATAAAGTTGTAAACGGTCGGACCGCAGGCGTAAACCTTAAGCACGCCCGGCTCAATTGTTTTAAGCTCGTCTTTTGCTCTTGTGAGTGTGTTGTAAATTCTCATTTATTTCTTCTCTCCTGTCAAAGATATGATTGTTTTGTTGAGTTTTTCTATTTCAAGCTGCATTCTGTTCAGCTCAATTGCAATCGGGTCGGGGATGTTGACCTGGTCAAGGTCGTCAACACGCTTGCCGTTCTGCTTTACAACCCTTGCCGGTACACCGACAGCCGTTGAGTTTGGCGGTATGGCGTTTAGCACAACCGCACCTGCGGCGATGTTGGTGTTGTCGCCGACTGTAAACGGACCGAGTACCTTTGCACCTGCGCCGATAAGCACGTTGTTGCCTATAGTCGGGTGTCGCTTGCCCGTGTGGTGACCCGTACCGCCAAGTGTAACGCCCTGGTAAAGCGTAACGTCGTCACCGATAACGGCTGTTTCGCCTATGACTACACCTGTGCCGTGGTCAATAAACATTCGTCTGCCTATCGTTGCGGCAGGGTGAATTTCAATACCGGTTTTCTTTACCGCTCTCTGTGAAATAAGCCTTGCCCAGAAATATAACTTGTGTCTGTAGCAGAAGTTGGCTCTTCTGTGCATTCTTATTGCCTTAAGACCGGGGTAAAGGAAAAATATTTCAAGTGCCGAGCGTGCCGCAGGGTCACGCTGCTTGACACATTCTATGTCCTCACGAATTGTTTTAAACAGAAATATCACCTCAATTGTCGGCTAAAAAAACAAAAAAATCCGTCACCCATAAGGTGACGGAGGCGAAAATTTAATATAATCGCGGTTCCACTCCGACATTATACTCAGTAAGGTTCAATAAAACCTTCGGCTTATAACGGTGCCTGCCGTGCGGCCATTTCCTGCCGCCTGCTCACAGGGTGCATTCCCGAAAAGTAGCTGACAGTGTGCTTCCAGCAAAATGCACACCTCTCTGTGAAAGCTTATGCCTTACGGTACTTCTTCCTGCTCAATGCATTTATCGTTAATATTATATGCAATTTATTTGGAGAAGTCAATTGTTTTTTTAGCCTGAACGAGATAAATAATACCGGAAACCGTTGCAAGTACGGCAGTAATCCAGATCATAATGTTGGTAACGGTATGGTAGTTGAGCTTAAGGAAGCCGAAAACTTCAACAAGCTCACCCCAGAGCATAATTATAACCGTGAATACCATCTGCGTTGCGGTTTTGATTTTGCCCCAGATGTTTGCCGGCACAACAACGTTCTGTGCCGCAGAAACAAGGCGGACAGAGGTTATAATAAACTCTCGTGTCAGTATTATGAATACCGGCCATACGCTGCATATACCCTCTGCGATAAAGGCTAAAAGAGCCGCAGTTGTAAGCATCTTGTCCGCAACGGGGTCAAGAAGCTTTCCGAAAGTGGTAATCTGATTGTTCTTACGTGCTAACTTGCCGTCGATTGCGTCCGTAATTGCGGCAATGCCGAAAATTGCGCAGGCAATCAGACAGCGGTGGGGGATACTGCTCATAAAAGCAAGCAGGAAAAACGGTGTGATAATTACACGGGCTACAGTTAATTTGTTTGGTGTGTTCATTTACTCAGCCTCTCCGATGAGGTCGTACTCATCAATTTCATAAATTTTAACGTTGCAGAATTCGCCTTCCGCAAGCGGTTTGTCACTTGTGAATTTAAAACAGCAGTCAATTTCGGGTGCATCCATATAACTGCGTCCTGTGTATGAATCGCTGTAAGCGTCATAGCTTTCAATAATTACTTCAAAGGTTTTGCCGATATGGCGGCTGTGCTTATCCTGAACAATCATATACTGGTCGTTCATAATAATATCCTGACGCTTGAATTTTGTTCTGTCGTCAAGCTGTCCGTCAAACTGCGCTGCAGGTGTACCTTCCTCGGGCGAGAAAGCGAAGCAGCCTAGGTGGTCAAACTCCGTTTCGTTTACGAATAGCGCAAGGTTTTCAAACTCTTCCTCAGTTTCCCCGGGAAAACCTGTAATAAATGTTGTGCGGATTATAATGTCGGGAATTTTGTCACGGAGCTTTGCAATAAGCTCTTTTATCTGTGCCTGAGTGCCTCTGCGGTTCATTCTTTTCAGCACGTTGTCGTCGGCGTGCTGAAGCGGAAGATCAATGTAGTGAAGCACCTTGGGCTGTGAAGCAATTGTATCAATAAGCTCGTCAGTAAATTCATCGGGGTAGCAGTAGAGCATACGAATCCAGTGAATACCGTCAATCTCGCAAAGCCTGTTGAGCAGTTCGGGAAGCTTTAGTTCACCGTAAATATCCTTGCCGTAAAGCGTTGTGTCCTGTGCAACAAGAATAAGCTCCTTTACGCCTTTTTCGCTTAACTGCTTGGCTTCGTCAAGTATATCCTCAATCTCTCTGCTGCGGTAGCTACCGCGAATTTCGGGTATAGCACAGTAGGTACAGCGGTTGTTACAGCCGTCTGCAATTTTGAGGTAGGCATAGTGTTCCGGCGTTGTGAGAATACGTGCACCATTTAATGGCAGACAGTCTTTGGGAGGAAATTCGCCGACGGTTTCGTCCTCAAGCACACGGTTACAAATTTCGGCAATACTGCCGTTTGCGCCGATACCGACTACAGCATCAACCTCCGGTATTTCAGTCAGGATTTCATCCTTGTATCTTTCGGCAAGGCAGCCTGTGACAATAATTTTGCCTACAACACCGTCTTCCTTAAGCTGTGCCATATCGAGAATGTTTTCAATAGCTTCTTTCTTTGCGGATTCAATAAAGCCGCAGGTGTTGATTATAACAACGTCAACACCCTCATACGGGTCAGCTATCTCAAAGCCCTTATCAACAAGCGAAGCCAGCAGACATTCGCCGTCAATCTGGTTTTTAGGACAGCCCAAAGAAATAAAACCAACCGTACTCATATTTCTTCTTCCTCTATACTCTCGTCATAGTCACGCATTGCGCTGCGTATTTCACCGTAGCCGTAGCCGAGGCGGAGCAGAGCGTTGAAAACCTGCTGTCTGCCTTTTTCGGTTTCAAGCTTACGGCGGTACTTACCGTTTAATAATATATTAATTTTATCACATTCGTCAAGTGTCAACGAAGAAATTGCGTTTTCTGCCGTGTTTCTGTCAATTCCGCGGTGAATAAGTTCGGCCATAATTGCTCTTTCGCTTTTGCCTTTCCTTTCGGCAAGCTCCTTCGCAAGGCCAACCGCATAGCGTTCATCGTCAATATATCCGAGCAACTTTATTTTTTCAACGGCACTTGCGGCGGCTTCTTCGCCGTCTGCACGGGCAAGCTTGTCAAACAGCTCCTTTTCGCTGTGGTCACGGCGCGAAAGAATGTTGAGCGCTCTGTTGAAGCAACGGCGTCTGAATATGTTTTCTGACAGAGCCTTGTATTGCTCTTCGTCAATTTCATCACCCGAAATATAGCCGCAGGAAAACCAGAAATCAGCATCAACGGTGAGCTTGTACTCACCGTCGATGCTGATATGAATTTTATTTGCTTTGCCTTTTTGTGCGGAAATAATCATAATTATTCGTCGTCAACTGCTATGTCGAGGTTAGCCTTGATTCTGCTCTTGGGTGCTACCGGAGGAGCAACGGGAGCAGGTGCGGGTGCGGCAGGGGAGGCGGTTTCAATTTCAGACTTGGCGTTTCTCTTGATTTCTCTTGTTTCGGCAAGTCTTGCGCGTACCTTTGCCTCGATTTCTTCGGAAAGAGCCTGGTTGGAGCGGATAAGCTCTTTAACGTTGTCACGGCCCTGACCGAGACGCTCATCGTTATAAGAGAACCATGCACCGCTCTTGTGAATAATATCGAACTCAACTGCAAGGTCGAGTATCTCGCCCTCAACAGCAATACCCTTGCCGAACATAATGTCAAATTCAGCGGTCTTGAAGGGGGGAGCAACCTTGTTCTTTACAATCTTAGCCTTTGTGCGGCTACCGATGAATTCGCCGCCCGTACCCTTAAGCTGTTCAGACTTGCGTACGTCAATACGCATTGAAGCGTAGTATTTGAGCGCACGGCCGCCCGTAGTAACCTCAGGGTTGCCGTACATTACGCCGACCTTTTCACGAAGCTGGTTAATGAAAATAAGTATTGTGTTGGACTTGGAAATTGCACCTGCAAGCTTTCTGAGAGCCTGTGACATAAGTCTTGCGTGAAGACCTACGTGGGAATCGCCCATTTCGCCCTCAATTTCGGCACGGGGAACAAGTGCGGCAACGGAGTCAACAACTACTACATCAAGTGCACCTGAACGAACAAGTGCTTCTGTAATTTCAAGTGCCTGCTCACCGTTGTCGGGCTGTGAAACAAGAAGCGAATCAATATCAACGCCGAGGTTGCCTGCGTAGATGGGATCAAGTGCGTGCTCTGCGTCGATGAAAGCGCATTCGCCGCCTGCCTTCTGTGCCTGAGCGACAACGTGAAGTGCAAGAGTGGTTTTACCCGAGGACTCGGGGCCGTATATTTCAACAATTCTGCCCTTGGGCAGACCGCCTATACCTGTAGCGTGGTCAAGGGAAAGTGAACCTGTTGAGATAGCCTCAACATTAAGTCCGCAGCTCTGACCAAGGCGCATAATAGCACCCTTGCCGTAGCTTTTTTCAATTTGTTTGAGAGCGGTTTCAAGTGCGGCTGATTTTTCTGCCATAGTAATTGACCTCCGTTATGCAAAACTGTAGTACAAATGTTCGATAAGTTGATTTGATTATACCTTTTTGTACAATAATTGTCAAGCGTTTTTTTGCAAATTGTCAAAAATTTTTGTTGGGTGTGATATTGCTTGCAATTTAATTGTATTTAGTATATTATAAAAAAGATTAATTGGTTAAATGGAGAAACGGTATGATTATTGATAAACTTGTTGCTTTTTCAAACCTTTACGGCTCTAATGAAGAGCTTGTTCTTGCGGGTGGCGGCAACACCTCTGCTAAGGATGGCGACGTAATGTACGTAAAGGGCTCGGGCACACAGCTTGCCACAATTACAGAAGACGGCTTTGTTAAAATGAGCCGCAAGGCTCTTGCTGAGATTTTTACAAAAGAATACCCGACAGATGATAAAGAGCGTGAGGCACAGGCACTTGCAGACCTGACTGCGGCGAAGCTTCCCGACCAGGAAAACAAGCGTCCCAGCGTTGAAACCCTGCTTCACAGTCTTTTTGATAAAACCTTTGTCCTTCACCTTCATCCCGCTCTTGTAAACGGTCTTACCTGCGGTAAGGACGGTAAGGCTATAGCAGACCGTCTTTTCGGCGACAGCTTTATCTGGATAGATGCCTGTAAGCCGGGCTATATCCTTTCCAAAATCTGCTACGATAAAATGGAGGAGTACAAGGCTCTTTACGGTAAGCAGGCAGATATGATAAT
>JAZOMP010000121.1:0-11173 GCA_045654045.1 Acutalibacteraceae bacterium | reverse complement strand
CCTTCAACCACTATTTCGGCTGGTACGGCGGCGACACAACAATGAACGGTCCGTGGTTTGATAACTTCCACGCAAAGTATCCCGAAATTCCCGTTGGTATGAGTGAGTACGGCTGTGAAGCACTCAATTGGCATACTTCTGCCCCCCAGCAGGGCGACTACACCGAGGAATACCAGGCATATTACCACGAGGAGCTTATAAAGCAGCTCTTCTCAAGAGAATATATCTGGGCAACTCACGTGTGGAATATGTTCGATTTCGGTGCTGACGCAAGAGCAGAGGGCGGCGAAAACGGACAGAACCACAAGGGTCTTATCACCTTTGACAGAAAGTACAAGAAGGATTCCTTCTACGCATACAAGGCATGGCTGAGTGACGAAAAGTTTGTCCACATCTGCGGCAAGCGTTACGTTGACCGTGTTGAGGACGTTACAAAGGTAACCGTTTACTCAAATATGCCCGAGGTTGAGCTTTTTGCAAACGGTGTAAGTCTTGGCAAAAAGTCAAGCGACGAGCACTTCTTCTACTTTGACGTGCCCAATGCTGGTGAAACAAAGCTCATTGCAGTTGCGGGCGAGTTTACCGACGAAAGCGTAATCCGTAAGGTTGACACCTTTAACGAGGAATACCGCCTCAAGGAAAAGGGAGCAGTCCTCAACTGGTTTGATATTACCGCACCCGAGGGCTTCTACTCACTCAACGATAAGCTCAGCGATATTATGATGAGCGAGCAGGGCAGAGCCTTCTTCGGCGGCATGATGCAGAAGATGATGAGCAGCTTCGGCGAAGGTGCCGCAGCCGCTATGGGTGACGGTGCAATGATGGGCGAGGGTCTTATGAAAATGCTCGGCGGTTTCACCGTTATCAGACTTACAAGCCTTCTCGGTGCCGCAAACGTAAAATTCACCAAGGAAGAGCTGCTTGGCATAAACGCTCAGCTTAATCAGATTCCGAGAGTATAAGTTAAAGATTCAGTCAGGCGTTGTGTTCAAAAGGACACAACGCCCTTTCTTATTATCACTCTATAATCGGAACATTACTTGAAAAAAATTGATTATTTTAGTATAATTAATCAAAGGAATTCATGGATAGAAAGGGTGGGGTATATGTTTATTCGTCATCTGACACAGCTGATAATCTCGCTGTTTCAAAAAACTCCGTTGGGTAAATCAAACAGAAAACAGACGGAGGGATATAGATGTGTTGCCTTGCCCGATTATGCTCTGGTTGTTGGAATTATAACAATCATTTTTACATTGGCAATTTTTGTTTTGTCTTTGGTGCTTAAAGCTCCCTGGTGGGTGTCCGTAATATGGCCTGTCTTTTCGTTGCTTGGCTTTTATTTGATTATCGCATGGAATAATGTTAAGATTTTATATAACGACGAAATAATTATTGAAAAAACTTTTCTCGGCAAAGAGAACCACTTTTCATATGAGGAGTTTGTTTCCTGTGAAGAAAAGGCTAATCCAAATGTTATTAAGTATTATACGGCAAACGGTCGTATATTGAAGGTTGACCAGTCGATGCCGGATGCAATCTACCTTGATATTTCAATTAAAGCTCAATATAAAAAACTTCATAAAAATAAAAATATTCCCATTAAAAAATCTTAGACATAACAAAAAGCGCATTGCTCTGCCACTATGGTGAGCAATGCGCTTTTACTTTATATATTAAGAAACTCTTTGAAATCGCTGATATATTTTTCAGCCTGCTTTTTGTTGCTTGCCTCTGCAAAAATTCGCAGTAACGGCTCTGTGCCCGAGAAGCGGCAGATTACAAAGCTTCCGTCCGTGAAATAGACCTTGCAGCCGTCCTCGTAGTTGACCTTTTCGGCTTCAACCGCAAATTCGGGCAAACGCTTTTCTTCAAAAACAATTCTTTCAATTACGCTCTTGTAATCGGGTGCGAAATGCAGGTTGTCCTCAACCATAATAAATTTGCCGAATTTCTTTTCAAGTGCGTTGAGCATCTGTGAGGGGGTCTTGCCCGTAACGCTTACCATTTCGGCGAAGAGGGAAGCGGCGTAGACTGAATCCTTGCCGTGAATGTGACCTCTTACCGTAAGACCGCCCGAGGACTCACCGCCGAGCACGGCATCTGCCTCGTCAATTTTTGAGGATATGTACTTGAAGCCTACGGGTACTTCGTAGCATTTTTCGCCAAAGCTTTCGGCAATACGGTCAAGCATATGCGTTGTAGCGAGGTTTCTTACTACCGGACCCTTCCAGCCCTTGTACTTTACAAGGTAGTAGTAAAGCAGGCAGAGGATTTCGTTTGCGTTGATGTAGCGTCCGTTGCCGTCAACAATGCCGAGTCTGTCGCCGTCGCCGTCCATAGCAATACCCATATCGTAGCCGCCCTTGATTACGCTGTCGCAGAGCGTTACAAGTGTCTGCTCTGTCGGGGCAGGCATCATACCGCCGAAATACGCATCCTTATTAAGGTTTATTGTGTCAATCGTACAGCGTGCGGTGTGGAATATAACCTGAAGCGGGTAAGCACCCGAGCCGTGCATTGTGTCGAACAGTACACGAAGACCTCTTTCACGAAGAGCCTTCATATCGAGCAGGTCGATAATATCGTCAAGGAATTCGTTGAAGGGACTGCGGCGGTAAACGATTTTGCCTGCCTCGACAGCCTTGTCAAAGTCCTCGTATTCAACCGCATCAATTTTTTCAATAAGTGCTTCAAGCTCCTGTGTTGTTTCAAGCGGAGCGTCTCTGCCCTCGTCAACAATAAGCTTTATGCCGTTGTAGTTGGAGGGGTTGTGGCTTGCGGTAATTTCAATACCGAAGTGCAGGTTGCTGTCCTTAACCGTGTGCATAATAAGCGGGGTAGGGGCGGAGCGGTTGAGAAACCACACCTCAATGCCGCCTTTAACAAGCGTTTCGGCAACCCATTTTGCTGCTGTTTCGGAAAGAAAGCGGCGGTCGTAGCCGATTATAATCGGCTTACCTGCTTTGTTTTCTTTTTTTGCAAGCTCTGCTACGCCTGCGGCAACCTTGCGTATGTTTTCGCAGATGAAATCGTCACCGATTACGGCGCGCCATCCGCCTGTACCGAATCTTATCATATTCTGTCG
Organism: Acutalibacteraceae bacterium; assembly: GCA_045654045.1. Taxonomy (GTDB): domain Bacteria; phylum Bacillota; class Clostridia; order Oscillospirales; family Acutalibacteraceae; genus UBA8612. The sequence continues at coordinate 8,085 of JAZOMP010000121.1, read as the reverse complement.
CCTCTTTTATTTTGGGGGCGGCTTCGGATTACACTCGCCACCCTGACTGTCCACAATTTTAGCACAACATTTTCCTTTGGTCAATTGCTTAAAAGAAAAATAAAAGCCGTTGTTTTACCAACGGCTGAAATATCAGTTGTTTGTGATGTGTACGTCGAGCTGGTTGTAGGGGATATGTATGCCTGCCTTGTCAAACTCTGCCTTGACACGCTCATACATATCGTAATAAGCTGACCAGTAGTCCTCGCTCTTGCACCAGAGAAGTGCATCAATCTGAATGCTGTTGTCGCCGTGACCGCCGACAGCAATTCTCGGCGCAGGGTCGTTGATTGTGTAGGGGCAGTCAAGGTTTGCCTTGGCAACAGCCTGCTTGGCAATCGAAATGTCGTCACCGTAGCCGATGGCAAATTTGAAATCAATTCTGCGCTTTTGCTGTGCGGTGTAGTTGATGAGGTTGTTTGAGGTGATGTGCGAGTTGGGAATAACAACACGTCTGTTGTCGGGTGTGAGAAGCGTTGTGTTCATAAAGTGAATTTCCTCAACCTTACCCGAAACGCCTTCAAGCTCAATGAAATCGCCTGCACGGAAGGGCTTGTTGAACATAATTTCAATACCGCTTGCAAACTGTGAAATCAGACTCTGCAAGCCGAGACCGGCCGTAATACCTGCGGCACCGAGTGTGGCGGCAAAGGAGCTGATATCTATGCCAAGAACGCTCAGCGCAAACAGCACGAACAGTATTCTGAGTGATACGACAAGCATACTTTTAAGAAAATGGTGAACGGATTCGTCAACACCGTTTTTCTGCATAATCTTTATGAGCAGCTTGCCTGCAAGCTTGCTGAAGAAAAAGCCGATTACGATAACGACTACAGCACCTATGATTTTCGGGGAAGCGTCAAGAATTTTTGCCGGTAACTCTTCAAACCACTTGCCTACTGCGGAAACCTCTGCAAATGCTTCCTGTGCAATATCTGTTGTTGATTCAAGAATATCCATATTCTGTATCTCCCTTTTCTTTAAAAAAGCCGCATCATAAGATACGGCTTTAATTGTTATAAAACTTATTTAAGAACAAAGCTGTCAGCGTCAATGATAGCCTTGTCGCTGTCCTTGTAGCGGATTTCAACTGTGTTGCCCTTGTTTGCAATGATAACCGTTGCAAAGTCGGAAGCATCAACTGCGAAATACTTGTCGCTGCCTGCAACTCTCAGGTAGTAAACGCTGTTACCGCCGATAACTGCAACGCGGATATCCTCGATTGCACCGAGAAGGCTCTTTGCCTCAACGGGTGTCTGCTCGCCGCCAAGGTTGGGGTCAACAACGTTTTCAACGTCAATGTCTGTCTTGATGCCGTTATCGGCAAGAATCTTTGTGTAGCTTTCAAGGCAGGACTGAATTGAAGTACCTGTTGAAATGATTGTTGTGAACTGGTTAACGTTAACGAGAGCATACTGCTGAACGATGTTGCTTTTATCCTTGAGAGCCATAAAGTATGTCGGCTCGTTACCGATGTTGAGCAGAAGCGGGAAGGTAGCGGTGTAGCTGTACTGCTGAACCTTACCCTGTGCAGCCTCCTGTGCAGCGTTTTCGGTTGCACCGTTGACACGGTAGAACTTTGCTTCCTTTGTACGCTGGTTGATAAGTGTGAAGCCTGTGATTGAGCTGTCGCTTGTGGTGATAGAAGTAACACCTGTGTACATATAAACGTCGTCGTTAAGGGCAATGTAGTTGTAGCCGCTTGTTGTAACAACAACGTCCTTCTGACCGAGAACGGAGTTCCAGAAGCCGCCCTGATACTTACCGTAGAAGTCGTACTGCTCTACAAGAAGGTCGGGGTCGTAAACTCTGTCAAGCCAGTTGAGCTCTTCGGAGGTTCTGATTTCCTCGATAGTGTAGTCAACACATTCACCTGTTGTGGGGTTTACAAGGATTGCACCCTTAACGTCTGTACCGCCGAAAAGACCGATAGTCTTGTCAAGAATCGGGCATACCCAGTAAGCGTTGCCTTCTTCGTCAACCTCGAATACGGATGTGCCCAGAAGAGCTGTGGGATAGTTGAAACGGATGTGGCGCTTGAGAAGCTGGTTGAAGTGGTCAACGTCGGAATAGATGATACCGCCTTCAAGCTTCTGGAAATCAACCTTCTGTGTTGTCATATCAATGACAAGGTAGCCGGGAAGACCCTCGGAGCGGTTGGTAAACCACTTGATGATGTTCTGATACTTGAGTGTTGCAATTCTTACGGGACGGTTATTGAGGTTAATCTGTGTGTCGGAAGAATTGACGGTAAACTGTGAAACAAGGTTTTCGTCAACGAGGTCGGAAAGAGCCTTGCTTGCAAGCGTTGCGGCAGAATCCTTATCAAGCAGGGGAACGCTTGAGAAATCTGCCTCGTTTACGTCCTCGCTGAAATCGGCAGCCTGTACGGGAAGAATTTCGCTGTAATCCTTAGCACGGAAGAACACGCTTGAAACAGCGTAGCCGACACCGACAACAAGAGCAATTACAAGACCGATGATAATCGGAACCGTTGACTGCTTTCTTGCATAGGGGGAATATTCGGGGGAAAGTACTGCGCCCGAGGTAATGAAAGCCATTACGCAGTAGGCGGCAATGATAATACCGAAATAAATGTACATTTCAATGGCCTTGAAGTTAAATGCGGGCAGGTAGAAGTAGTATGCTACTGCGGCGGCAATAACCATGCCAATGACGTTGATGAGAATTTTCAGACCGGCTTTGTTGGGCGGAATGATAACCGAACCGCCTTTTTTAGCACCGCTGCCCGAAAAATCGACCTTAATGGGATCCATGAGAGCAACTCCTTTGTTTATAATTAAATAGTATTGTACTATAAAAATAATATTATTACAAGTAAAAGTTGAAATTTATTGAAAAAGTAATATATATATGTTACAATACTTTCAAATCCAAAATATACTAATGCTTGGAGGATTTATTTATGAAACGCTTTATCAAATGTGCCGTAAGCCTTGTGCTTGTGCTCGTGCTTAGCAGCAGTATCGTGCTCTATCCCGCTGCCGCTTCTCAGCAGTGCAATTGCGGCGAAGAACCGATTATCTACGTTGCCGCCCTCGGTAGTGCAACGCTCTACCAGAACGCAGGCACGGATAACGAAAAAGTACTTTTCCGTCCCGAAACTTCTGCATATGTAAAGCTTATTGCAAAGCTTCTCATCCCGCTTGTTTCCGTTGTTGTAACCAAGAATTATGATGCTTTTGCCGATAAGCTTATTCCTGCAGTAGGCGAGGTTTTCGCTCCGCTTGCAAACGCTGAAAACGGCGATTCCACACCGGACGTTACCACCAAGGAAGAGCTTCCGACAGACCCGACACACACCCTTGAGCATAACTATTATTTCGGCTACGATTTCCGTGCCGACCCGCTTGTAGTTGCGAAGGACCTTGCCGCTTATATTGACCACGTTCTTGAACTTACAGGTCACGAAAAGGTAAGACTCCGTGCTTCCTCCATGGGCGGCGTTATGACTATGGCTTACTTTGAGCAGTACGGCTGTGAAAAGATCAAGTCCGTTATCTTCCAGAACTGTCCGATTTCCGGTACAGCCGTTGCAGGTGACCTTTTCTGCGGCAGAGTTGAAATCAACGAGGATTCTCTCTACCGCTACGGTGCAACTGCTCTTCCGACTATTATGGACGAGACACTTGCAAAATTCCTTATGGTTATTATCGACCTGCTCAAAAACAGCGGTATCCTCGGCACACTTATTGATGCCGTAAACCGTGTTGTTGACAACTGTGCAGACAGAGTTTTCGACGAACTTCTTGTTCCTGTGTTCAAGGCAAACTGCGGTATATGGTCGTTTGTACCCGATGAATATTACCTTGACGCAAAGAAATTTATGCTTGGCGATAATCCCAACGCAGAGCTTGAAGCAAGAATTGACTACTACCACTACAACGTTCAGTGCAAGGCAGGCGAAATCCTCAACGGTGTGCTTGAAAGCGGTGTTCCCGTTATGATTGTTGCTGCATACGGTGTTCAGCGTACACCTCTTGTTCCCACCTGGCACAACGATTCCGACGGTACTGTTGACCTCAAGTATTCCTCTGTCGGCGCAACTGTAGCACCTCTTGGCGAAAGCCTTGGCTCAGGTTACTCAGCCGCAAAGCCCGACGGTCATGCACACCTTTCACCCGACAACCATATTGATGCCACAACCTGTGCTCTTCCCGAAAACACATGGTTTGTCAAGGATATGATGCATTGCACAACTCACGATGGTCACGGTGAATTCTACCGCTGGTTCTATGAGAACGATGACAATGCGGAACTCAACGTTTTCTCAAACGAGGCTTATCCCCAGTTCCTGCAGAACGATATCAAGAACCAGAAGCTCGTTCCTCAGAAATAATTTCAGCCGGGAATTAACTATTAAGAAAAAATTAAAATAGTTACAAATTATTACAATTTGCGTATAACTATTGATAATTTAAATAAAATATAATATCATTATTATTGTTTAAGGAATAGCCGGACACTCAGTTCGGCTATTTTTATCGGCTTTTTTGGGGTAGGAAAAGAAATGGTGTTTTCAAGTCTGTTTTTTATTTTTGCGTTTCTGCCGCTTAATCTCTGCTTTTATTATCTGGCTAAGAGTACGCCTGTGCAGAATGCGGTAATGCTTGTTTTCTCGCTGCTTTTTTATGCGTGGGGCGAGCCTAAATATGTGCTGCTGCTTGTGGCAATGGCACTTATCGACTGGCTGCTTTCCCTTGCGGTTGAAAAGGGCAGGGGGAAGAAATCTGCAAAGGCGGCGCTTATCTGCGCCTGCGTTGCGGATTTGGGTCTGCTCGGCATATTCAAATACGGTACTTTTTTTCAGGAGAATCTGCAGGCGGTTACGGGCTTCCCGTCCGTTGTTACACAGATTGCCCTGCCTATCGGCATATCCTTCTATACCTTCCAGCTTCTCACCTATGTTGTTGATGTTTACAGGGGCGACGTGAAGGCGGAGAAGAACTTTTTCAACGTTCTTCTTTATGCAAGCCTTTTCCACCAATGTGTGGCAGGCCCGATTGTACGATATCAGGACATTGCCGAGCAAATCAGACACCGCACAATCAAAAGCGAGGATATAAGCGCCGGTATAATCCGATTCACAGCGGGTCTGGGTAAAAAATCTCTGCTCGCAAATGCTTGCGGCGCTCTTGCAGACACCTTACTTTTAAGCGATGCAACTGCGGCTGATTTAACGCAGTTAAGTGAGAATATACGAATCCTATCTTCCCGTCCTGCCTCAGCGCTGTGGCTCGGAATGCTTTTCTATATGCTTCAGATTTATCTCGATTTCTCCGCTTATTCCGATATGGCTATAGGTATGGGTATGATGACGGGCTTTAAGTACAAGGAGAATTTCGACTACCCCTACTGCTCAACCTCAATTACGGAATTCTGGCGCAGGTGGCACATTTCACTCGGCTCATTCTTCAGAGATTACGTTTATATTCCTCTCGGCGGAAACCGCAAGGGAATGGCAAGAACAGTATTCAACCTATTTGTTACGTGGATGCTTACGGGCTTCTGGCACGGTGCAAGCTGGAACTATGTGCTGTGGGGTTTTTATTACTTTGTTTTCCTTGTGATTGAAAAACTGTTCTTGGGCAAGGTTCTCAGAAAACTTCCCCGGGTATTTTCACACGCTTATACACTGGTTGTCGTTTTCTTCGGCTGGGTACTGTTTAAGTTTGAACGTCTGCCGCTTGTGTGGACTGTGCTTAAGGGCCTTTTCTGCGGCAACTCTAACGTGTTTACAAATTACGAGGCAGATATAATGTTCAAGAGCAATATTTTCCTGCTTATTGTTGCCTGCCTTGCTTGTCTGCCGGTTTCAAAGCTTATTAAAGCGGCACTTCTCCGCCTTGAATACAAGGGTAACAAATTGAGCAACGTTACCGCGACAGCTGTTTCGGCGGCTTATCCCTGCGTAATGCTTCTGCTTTCAACGGCGGCGCTTGTAGGCAACAGCTACAACCCGTTTCTCTATTTCCAGTTTTAGGGGGTATGAAGTAAGGATATGAATAAGAAACAAAAGAATAAGATAAGGGCTGTTATTGCTTGCTTTTCAGTTCTTCTTTTTGCCGGTGCAACGGTTGCGCTCTATCTTCCGTTAAGACCCTCTTACTCCGAAGCAGAAAAAAGGGAGCTGGCAAAATTTCCCGAATTCAGTGCAGCGGCTTTACTTGACGGCAGTTATTTCAGCGGTATAAGCACATGGTATTCCGATACGTTTCCGTTCAGAGAAATGTTTATAAATGCCAACAGTAAGATTAAATCTTTTTACGGAATAGGGGACAGTATAAGCGGCTTTGCCGATGAAATAGGCGACGAAATTCCGCTTGTGCCCGAAACTTCTGCACCGCAGGAAAATGAAACTACGGGCAAGGAGTCCGAAAAGACAACCGAAATGACCACTAAGCCGCCTGTAACAAAAAAGCCCGAAAAGGATGAGCCTCTCGTACAGAAGCTGAGCAGCGTAATCATTGTCGGAAATTCCGCTTACGAGTATTATAACTTTATCCGTTCAACTGCAGACAACTATGCCGCAACGGTAAGCCGGGCGGCAAACGCTCTTAAAGATACGTCCTGCGTATTCTGTATGATTATTCCTACAAGTACGGACATTACGCTTGACGATAACGTGCGTAAAAACGTAAATTCATCCAAACAGAGCGATGCAATAAATTATATGTATTCCGTAATGTCGCCGGAAGTGACGAAAATTAAGCTTTATGAACCGTTAAGAGCTCGCAGGGACGAATACATCTATTTCCGCACAGACCACCATTGGACGGCTCTTGGCGCATATTACGCCTATTGTGAATACGCTTCAGCGGCAGGATTCAATCCGGCACAGCTTACCGATTTTGAAGAAAAGCAGTTCGACAATTTTGTCGGCGCATTTTACAACGATACGGACAAGGATCCGGCTCTCGAAAAAGATCCCGATACGGTTTACGCTTATAAGCCCGTGGGAAATATAAAGCTTGAATACATCGACAAAAAAGGCAACCGGGTTAAGTGGCCGGTAATTTCAGACGTTTCCGGCTGGAGCAGGGGAACAAAATATAATACCTTCATCGGTGGTGATCAGCCCTATACCCGCATTGTTAATTCCGATATAACCGATGGCTCTTCTTGCCTTGTGATAAAGGAATCCTTCGGCAATGCAATGGTACCGTTCCTGACCGTTAATTATTCCGAGGTTCACGTTATCGACTACCGTTATTGGAAAGGTGATATAAGCGAATTTGCTGAAAAGAACGGAATTGACAACGTAATCTTCCTCAACAATATTTCGTCAACACGAAATAAATCGCTTATGAACACGCTAAGCGAAATAGTAAAATGATTATATAAAATATATAAGGCGTATGAGCTTGAAACTCATACGCCTTAATTTTTGATTAAGCTTTAATTATGCTGTTGCTTCGGGAGCTTCGGGGTTTTCAGGGTCTGCACCGGGATCGATGTAATCTTTGGGCTTGATACCGAGCTTGATGAGAATGTTGAGAACGTCCTCACCAACGTCGAGCATTTCAAACAGGCCGTAGAGGTCGATCTCGCCGCGGAAGAGCATACCGAGAAGGCCGAATACTGTCTGGAGAAGAGCGATGATGCCGTCTATTTCGTACTTGACGTCATAGAAGAACCACTCAACGTCCTTAACGAATCTGTCCCACTTGCTCAGACGAACGAAACCGTCGAGCTTATCCATAGCTTCAACAAGCTGTGCTGCAGCGGTATCAACGTAGGACTGTGAGGAGAAAGCAGTTGTGTACTTGTCCTTGTTGTCGATATAGTTCTGAGCTGCTGCGAGCTTGTCTGTGAAGTTTGTCCATGCAGCTGTACCGCCCATTTCTTCTTCACGCTTAACGTCTTCGTCCTTGTAGAAGTTTGCTTCTTCGTAGCCTGCTGCACGCTCGATAGCTGCCTCAAGTGCGGAGAAGTCAGTCTGGATGAAGTGAGAATCCTTGTCAGCGTAGAGAGCTGAGATTTCAGCTGCTGCTGCGTCGATTTCAGCCTGGTTTCTGATGTCAA
>JAZOMP010000120.1:0-7774 GCA_045654045.1 Acutalibacteraceae bacterium | reverse complement strand
CTATTGAAGTTTCAACGGATGGTGGTGCAAACTGGACACCCAAAACTGATGTGCTCACTTTTGCTAAGTCAGATATCGGTAATCTTGCCAATGTTTGCTTCAAAATAAAGCAGGAAGGTAACGGCGTTGCTTTTACAAGAGTAAGAGTTTCGCAGGAATGGGTAGTTCTTGATAATAACGATAAAGTTACCCAACGCCTTCAGGGTGCGTATAATTTGCCTTTTAAAGAGGCGGACGATATTTATGATAACAGAGATGTTGACGGTTACGTTTACTATATTGGTGCCTTCCCTGCAAATGGTGAAGCGGTTGTTTTCAGCGGCTTTGATACAGCTAATTTTGACATTTCGGCTATTCCTGATGGTGTAACGCTTCGTATTGACTTAACTGTTGATGCCGTTCAGTTCAACAGATATCAGCAGTTCTGGGGTATTGATGCTCTCCCGTGGAGATAACTGAATACAGGAGAATAAACTCAAATGGCTAACAAAAGACAGAAAAAGAAAAAGAATGCCGCGGCCGCTCGACAGGCTGCGGCTCAATATAAGGGTAAAAACGCTCCCGTAAAGGCTGCTGCTCCCGTTAAAAAGCCGGAACCCAAGCCGGAACCTGTTTCCGAGGTTAAATTTGAGCCTGTGCCCGAAACCAAACCTGAGACAAAGCAGGAGGTCATAAGGGAAGTAAAACAGGAGAATAAGCCTGCCGTACCCGCAAAGCCTGAAAAGAAAAAGGCTAAGCCTGCACCGAAGAAAAAGCCCGCTAAGGTGAAGAAACCGAAAAAAAATTACGGCAAAATTATTGCCAAAAAGATTTCTGATTTCGGAATCAACAAGTTTGCGGCAATTGTGCTTGCTGTCAGCGTTGTTGTTGCCGCGGTGTGTGTTGGTTTCTGGGTTTCTTCGTGGCGCTTTTCCGTTCCCAAAGAAGCGGTTATAGAGTACAGGGGCCGTACAATTCCCGACACGTCAACCTATATCGTTACAGATGACCTTGTTACCCAGCACGGCTTTGCAGATAATATGAAGCGCAAGGGAGATGTGGACGATTTCCGCTACTATGCGGCAACCGAATTGGTTTTCCCGGAAAAATATTCAAGCGCTAATCTTAATCTTGTTAATGTTTTCGACAATAACTGTGTGTTTGTCGCAAGTATTGTCAATAAGTCTGATACGGTGGTTTACCGTTCGCTCGGTCTTGAGCCGGGTAAAGCACTTTCCGATATTTTTATAAGCGATCTCAGATACGGCAGACATGATATGAAGCTTGTTATAGCCGCTTATGACCCCGAAAGCTATGAGCTTATCGGCGTTCAGTATTCCGACCTCACTATACAGGTCGGCTTGGAAGAGGAAACAAAGGATGCAGAAAAACAAAGCTGAAAAACTCAATAAAAAAAGCTTTGCACAAATGCTTAAGGAGCCCAAGGTTATGCAGGCGGCTATTATGCTCGCTATAAGTAGCCTTGTGCTTGCTATTGCTGTTTTTTCGCTTAACTCTCTCGGCTTTTTTCATATGCTTGCCGGTTTTACAATTCCGCGCGGTACTGTAAAAGAGGGTGTAATTTATGAAAAAAATCAGATTACCGAAATACCTGAGGGTGAAATCCGATACCGCCTTAACACAGATATAGTTTTCGATAATCTCTATTGCCGCGGCAGTATTATGCTTGAAAATCCGAAGGTTTCTCAGTACGATCTGGAGTTTAAGTTTTATCTTCCGAAAAATCAGTCCGACCCGATTTATGAGTCACCCCGGCTTAAACCCGGTGAGTGTCTTTTCAACGATAAGCTCACCGATAAGCTAAGCCTTAAAAAGGGCGATTACGCCTGTATCTGTGTCGTAAGTGCTTACAATGAAAAAGGTGAGTACTGCGGCAAAAACACCTGTACGGTGTATATTGATATTCTGGATAATTAATTAAAAAAGGCTTCCCCTTGAGGGGAAGCTGTCACGAAGTGACTGATGAGGTGTAAACGCAGGACGGTTTTCTGTTCTGCGTTTTTTAATAATTCTGTGCCTTAATCTGGAAATAGCTCTGCTCGTGCTTGCAAACGGGGCACATATTCGGCGCACCCTTGCCGATTACAATGTGACCGCAGTTGCGGCATTGCCATATCATATCGTTGTCCCTGCTGAACACAAGACCGCCCTCAATGTTGGAAATGAGCTTTCTGTAGCGGTTTTCGTGTTCTTTTTCGATTTCGGCAACCTGCTCAAAAAGGTAGGCAATCTGGTCAAAGCCCTCTTCCTTGGCGGTTTTTGCAAACCCTGCGTACATATCTGTCCATTCGTAGTTTTCGCCCGAAGCGGCATCGGTCAGGTTTCTTGTTGTGTCGGGGATAGTGTTGTCGTTAATCAGCTTGAACCAGATTTCGGCGTGTTCCTTTTCGTTCTTTGCCGTTTCCTCAAATATGGCGCCAATCTGCTCGTAGCCGTCCTGCTTTGCCTTTTCAGCGTAGTATAAATACTTGGTGTGTGCCTGGCTTTCGCCAGCAAAAGCCGCAAAAAGATTGTTTAAAGTCTTGCTGTCTTTAAGTTCCATACTTATCATATCCTTTCGTTATTTTAAGGATATTATTGTCAAAAATAATTGCCGTTATTCCGATTGTATGCTATAATTTATTTATAAAATCCGGAGGTAATTAATTATGGGAAAAATCGTTGCTCTCGGCGGAGGCAGTTTTGAATACGGCGAAATGTGGCCGCTTCTTCGTCACATCCGTTCATTGTGTGAAAAAGAAAATCCGAAGTGGCTCTATCTGCCCACAGCTTCTTTCGACAATCCCGGCGATACACCGCAGTTTATGTCTGCTTTCAATCAGATAGGCGGCGAGGGCGACGTGCTCTATCTTACCGACGAAAGCCTTACTTATGACGATATAAGAGCAAAAATCCTTGGCAGTGACATCGTCTATGTTGATGGAGGCAACCTCAAATTCCTTATGGATACGTGGAATAAAACAGGTGCAACCGAAATTTTCCGTGAGGCTTACGAAAAGGGTATTATCCTCTCGGGCTTAAGCTCGGGCGCAATGTGCTGGTTTGATTGGGGCTGGGACGATTGCCTTGAAGGCGGCGTGTTCACCTTTGTTGAGTGCGTGGGTCTGCTGCCGTATTGCAACTGTCCGCATTACGAAAGCGCAAGCTGGCAGAATTTCAAATACGAAATCAAAAATTTAGGTTCTCACGACGGCCTGGCAATTGATAACGACGTTGCCGTAACCTTTATCGACGGCAAAATTGCAAACGTCCTCTCCGTAGAAGAGGGCAAAAAAGCCTGGCTTCTGCCGAAAGAGAATTGCTTTAAAGAGGAGATATTAAATGTTTGACGATAAAAGATTTGAAAAAACCTATTCGCAGGGTACGTTGAACGTCACCGAAGTATGGGTTGACAGACAAACGGGCGTGAATTATGTCTTTCACGCCTCGGGTAACGCAGGCGGAATGACAGTCCTCCTCGACCGTGACGGCAAACCTGTAATCACACCGATAGAAAACGGATGAAGTTATAAAATATATTATAGTTTGTAGGGGAGACCTTTGTCGTCCGTGTTGTTAAATATCAATATAAATGGGGTTATCACCCGTAGGGGACGGCGTCCTCGACGTCCCATTGTGAAATCCTATATCAATTTCACGTCGAGCCGTAGGGGCGATTCACGAATCGCCCGTTCTTAACCGATCTGTCAATTTAACGGCGGGCAATTCGTGAATGTCCCCTCCAAAAGGATATTTCTTAAAAATACTATTGACATTTACATTAGGTAAATCAGTATAATCGGCACGAAAGGGGGCTGAAAGCCTTATGAAAATGAAAGAAGTTTTAAATCAGACAGGCTTGACCGACCGTGCCGTGCGTCTTTATATCGACAGCGGACTTGTAGCACCGAATATTGAAGAAAGCTACAGCGGAAGAAAAAACATCGAGTTTTCCGAGGAAGACGTTAACCGCCTTAAAAACATAGCTCTGCTTCGCAAAATCGGTTTTTCCATACCCGATATAAAGCAGATATCCGAGGGCGGCGAAAACACCAAACCAATAATAGAAGCCTTTATTCAGCGCAAGCAGGAGAGCGTTGAATATGATACGGCAGCTATATTGAGTCTTAAAAGCATCTCAATGGATGATATTATAACAATGGATGTTCTTTGTGGAAAACTTTCATCTGTCGCTTTTCAAAAGGAACTTCCTGAATCCGATAGTCAAATATCGGAAGGGGAGAAAACTGAAAAAAGAATTTGCAGAATTTTTGCGCTTATCAGTGCTTTGTTTTCTTCCGGTGCATTTTTATTTCTGTTGTACATTTATAAAAGTGAATTTATTTATACTAAATTTTATCAAGACGGAATTGGCTTGTTTTTGGTATTGCTTCTGTGCTTGATACTGATATTACTTTTGTCTTTCTTGCTTTGGCAAATGTATAAAAATACACCGACTTCAAATCGAAAGAAAAAACAGCGTCGTGTAACGGCAGCAATAATTTCTGTTTTTGTAGTGCTTTTAATTATGGCAACACCTTTGTGTATCGGCTTGAATTTGTTAATTTCGCCGATTTATTCTCAAACACAGGATGTTGACGATTATTTGGTGCTTGATGATTACGTAAGATTATATGCTGATGATATTTATAAATTGTTTCCGGGTAAAATACCTTATTCAGCATTGTCAGATGATATAAATTTGGGCGTTTCAAATAAAAATATTGATACTGCAAAATATTTTTACAGATACGAAAATAACGTTGACCCGAGTTTTGATATTGTCGCAGAATGGGTTTTACCTAAAGATGAATATGAACAGGCTAAGCGAACAGTATTTAGAGCAAACGATGTGACGGAAACTGTTAAAAACGGTGAGTGGACCTGTCTTTATTTTTCTGATACATACGATAATACTGAACGGCACTGCTTTTATTATTTGGTTTTTGCTTATAATGATAAAACAAATACGGTCAGATATATTGCATCATACTGTATGGATACAGCAAACGGAGCATACAAGCCCTATTATTTGTCGCTTGAATGGTGAGAACAAAAATTTGCAGTTTGTAAACTTCCCTGAAACTTCATAAAATCATTGTACAAAACAAAGAGGTAATGCAAGTTAAACTGCATTACCTCTTAAACTTTTAAGAATTATTCTTCTGTAACTTGTTCTTCGTTGTCGCAGTGTTCCTGCTGGGCGATTTCTTTGGGTCGGTATGCATCGAGTGCTTCCTTTGCCTTGTAAATGCATATAAGCTGTTTGATTTCTATAACCAACAGCATTATAACAAATATCGCAGTTATAACGGTAATTACGGAATAGACAAGTGTTAAAAGCTCTGTGTCATACGAGTATCTTTGGTAAGGGGTCAAGTTGAAGATAGCGAATACCATAGCTATTGTTGAAAATATCGAGCTTATCAGCATAAGTGTTCTGCTTTTCTTCCAAAGACCGAAAAGCTTTTGGTAATTCAAGTCAAGCCCGGTTTTTTCTTCAAGCTCGCCTATACCTTTTGTAATATAATAAAGTTGATAGATATAAACAATTACAACAGGTATTGCCATTGCAGCTAAAATTGTTAAATTAGTTTTTTCAGCAATTTTAGAAACGGCTTCGGGGAAAAGCGTTAAAGCTAAATTAAGCACTGATAAAATAAGGTCCTCAGCAAACAGCACAATTGTAATCGGTTTTGCTTTGCGGAAAGAAATAATATCGGGGTATTCGTTAAGCCCGAGATAAATAAAAATAAGACCGATAAAATCTGCGGATATATCAAAACCGCCGATCTCAAGGTTAAGAAATACAATTAATAAACCTATAAATAATTTCAGCATAACCCAACCTCCTTAATTGCGAATTGCAGATTAAATTCCTAATTTCAAATTCTTAATTAATTTCCGGCGGCATACATTCGAGTATTTCAAGTGTATCGCCGTCATTTGCTTTTATAAGGTAGCTGTCGGTTTTTGCCGGCTCAAACAAACAGTCGCCTGCCTTGATTTCGATTTCCTTGTCACCGCAAACGAATTTGCCGCTGCCCCTTGCAACCGCAAGACAGCAGGCTCTTCCCGATACTTTACGCTCGTATTCGCTTTCAACAGTAATTCTGTTAAGCGCAAAGCAGGTGGTGTCAGCGTAGGTGATAAGGCTTTCTTTTTTTGCCTTTCCGCTCTCCTCAAGTGTAGTTGCCTTGAGGTAATAGCGGTTCATAAGCTCGTCAATGCTCAATGCTTCATAAGTGAAGCACTCAAACATTTTCTCAAAGCCCAGACCCATGTGGCAAAGGTGGTCGGGCATCAGCGTGCCGCGCATATCGCACTTTTCAACGCTGATTGTGTAGTCTGTCGGCTCCTGAACCTCAAGCAGCATACAGCCCGAGCCTATAGCGTGGGGGGTTCCGCCCGTGATGAGGAAAACGTCGCCGGGCTTTACAATGATTTTGTGCATATATTCCTGCATTTCGGCTATGTCCTGTCTGTCAAAAAGCTCTTTCCACTTTTCGGCAGTAACGGGCCTTTTGAAGCCGAGGAGAATATAAGGCTCTTCGCCGTCAATAACACGGGAGTTCAGTATGTACCAGGATTCGGTCTTGCCGTAATCGGAGTTGAAAAGGCGCTTTGCCGCGTCCTTTGTGGGGTGCACCTGAATCGGCAGACGCTCTGCGGAATCGAGGAACTTTGTCAGCACGCCGAAGTTTACGCCGAACTTTTCAATATGCTCCTTGCCAAGATAGGTTTCGGGGTCGGAATCAATTAAATCCCTGAGGTAAAGTTCGCTGCCGTCCTCAGTTTCAATTTTGCTCAAGCCCTCTTTTTCGGGCTTGTCAGCTCTGTCGGGGTTGTCGGCAACAACAACGCTTGCCAGCCAGTCTTCGGGGAAGTTTGCGTCCTCACCGTTGCCGCTTTTTCTCATTTCGTCTATAAGCTTACCGCCGTAGTAAAGTCTCCACACGCGGTTTTCTTTCATTTTAAGGGGAGTAATCATTTTATTATTCCTCCGGGCATTTTAAGTGTGTATTTCTGTGCTCTGAGCATTTCAACAAGCTGTTTTTCGTCCTTCGGTCTTTCTTCAAAGTAAACACCGCCGGGTGTTGAGCGGAAGGGCTCGTGGTTGTCCGTACCGGAAAGCATAAGCCTGCCAGAAAGTCTCGCCCATTCGTAGGCAACGGAGTTTCTGGAGTTGTGGCTTGCGTTGCCGTTGTATACCTCAATACCGTCAAGCAGGTAAGGGTTAACAACCGTCATATTGTTGCGGAAGGGATGTGCGTGGAAAATCATAATATCGCCGTATTCGTCAATAACCTTGCGGAAGTGTTCAAGGCTCGTTTCGGTTATATCGGGGTGGTCAAGGTAAAACTGCTTGTCTGCACCGAAAACAAGGTAGTCGTTGTCAATGCCCTTGAAGCGTATTTCAACGCCCTTGAGCACGGTGAAATCTTCGGTTTCACATTCCTTGGCCAATTCGTAGCCCAGCCACTGTCCGTTAAGTCTGCCTTCCCAGTCAAGCTGACCGTATCTCGAATCGTCGCCGAAGGGCTTGAAATGGTCGGTTATGATTATTCCGTCATAGCCGTTTTGTTTATAGTATTCCACCATTTCCTTTGCCGGTATTTCACCGCAGGTGCTTGATTCAGCCGTATGAACGTGGGTGTCAAATAAAAACATAAAATCAACCTCTCATAGGGAAAAGGGCATACATAAAGTATGCCCTTGTATCAATTAAAGACCTGTTTTCTCTGCTATATATTTTCGTGCCATGCAAGCGTACTCATACGGGTTAGCCTTTGCA
>JAZOMP010000119.1:0-4187 GCA_045654045.1 Acutalibacteraceae bacterium | reverse complement strand
TTCCGTCAACTTGATCGTTTCATAATAAGACTCCGTATTGAACCTGATAACATATTCTTTTGCTACGCTTTTAATGTAAAAAACATAATTGTCCAAACCGACAGAAATTCGCCTGATTTCTGTCGGTTTGATATTATTTATATTGCATATTTCGATGATAACATTATCCATAAACGTTAACAATATATACAGCGAAAATTACGCATTGCGAATTACGAATTTATTTTCGCCTGCGGTGAGGGTTGTTTTATATTCTCCGCACTCAAACTCTGCTGTTTTGTTTTCGGGGATAACTACTGTAAATTCAACGCTGTCCGCTGTTTTTTCGTAAGACACGGTTATTTTTCCCGCATTGGTTGTAATATAACCGCTCGCTTTATTCATACCGTTTACAAGGCAGGGCTTGATTGTAATTTCCTCAAAGCCTGCGCTGTCGGCAGACTGTGAAATACCGAGCAGGTATGTAAACAGGTAGCGTGTAAGTGCACCGAACATCGGGTGGTTAAGTGAACGCTCGGGCAGCCAGTCCTCCCAGAGGGTTGTAGCACCCTGCTCCATCATATAGCCGAAGGACGGGAGCTTGCGAGAAGCCATAAGGTCGAAGGCAACCTGTGCGTTACCGCTCTCAAACAGTATTCTCGGCAGAACGTCTGTTGCGACAATACCCGTATCAAAGCACTCTCTGTCAGCGTACTTTTCAACGGTCATTTTAAGTGTTTTTTCATCGCCAAGACCTGCATCGAGTGCAAGGCAGTTTGAGCCCTGAACATCGCCGCAGAAGCAATGGGTCATCGGGCTGAAATAGGCTCTCTCAACCGACCTTGAAGCCTTTTCGATAAGCTCGGGCAGATGTGCTACAAGGTCTTCCTTACCGATGATTTTGGAAAGCTCAATAACCATTTTCATCTGCTTGATGAAAAGAACGGTGTTGACGTAGGTTTCGGGAATAAGCACACGGCTCATTGTGTGGTATTCGGGCTTATAAAGGTCAATCGGTGCACACCAATCGCCAAGGCACCACTCCTTACCCTCTTTATAAACAAGACCGTTATCGCTGTTGCCGACCATATAATCAATATACTTAAGCATATTGGGCAGGTACTGTTCGATAACATCGGTTTCGCCGTAGGTTTTGAAGAACATATATGGCACGATTACTATTGCACCGCCCCACGCAGCAGGACCGCCGCCACCGCCGCAGAATGGCGTTGTGTGCTGAACGTGACCGGTTTCAATATCCTGACAGTCAGCAATATCGCCCATCCATTTTCTGTAAAACTCCTTACTGTCGGTAAGAAGCATAACCGCTTCGGCACAAAGCTGACCGTCACCTGTATAACCAAGACGCTCTATATGCGGACAGTCGGACGGCACACCGCAATGCATATTGTCAAGCTGTGTACGAAGATAGGTTTTATAAAGCCAGTTGAGCACTTCATTATCCGACTCAAAGCTGCTTGTTACGGGACAGTCTGAATGTGTGACGTTAACAGCAACGATTTTGGCGTTGTTTGAAACCTCGATATATCTGAAAGCGTGCCAGCAGAAATGCGGATAATAAATTCTGCCTGCCTCGGTGTTTTCAAAAACCTCCTGCTGCAAAGCCTGCTGACCGCCAGTGGGATAGAAATCCATTGTGAAATCATCTTTAATAGCATCAGAATAGCGTACAGTTACTGTTGCTCCGTCTTCCTTGGATTTAACTATAGCATAGCCGCTGATACCTTCGTTGGTATAATAGAGGCTGTACGTACCGAAATCCTTGATTTTTTCGGGAACAATTGCACGCTCTACCTTATCGCCGGGACAGGTCTGAATATAAAACTCGGTTTCAGGCGCTTCGGTCAACTCAGCATTTTTCCAGGTTGAATCGTCATAGCCGACGGTTGCAAATCCCTTCTTTTCAAGAGCATAATCGTGTCTTTCGCCCTGATAGATGTTGTTGAACTTTATTTCGCTTTCGGCACACTTAAGACTTTCGTCGCTTAATAATTCAGCCTTTGTACCGTCGGTATATTTAACATCAATTCTGAAGCAAAGCTTTGCGTCGCCGTAGCGTGTCCAGGTGGGGTCGTCGTTCACTCTGCCAAGGTCATACCAGCCCTTGCCAAGCTGAACACCTATTGCGTTTTCACCATCTGTAAGGTAAGAAGTAATATCGTAACGCATTGCATAGGTACGGTAGCTCATTTTATCCTGACCCTCGGGATAGTGATTGCTCAGGTCACGCAGGCAATACTGCGAAAAGGCAGGCACAAGCAAATCGTCGCTGACTCTTTTGCCGTTAATGTGAAGCTCAAAAAAGCCCAGACCGCAGATTGTGATTTCAGCTTTTTCCACATTCTTTGCGGAAAACTCTTTTCTGAAAAGCGGAGAAGCTATGTTTTTATCGGTGCATACCCATTTTGCAGAGCCGAAAATGTCAAAGTGTGTCATAATAATTACATCTCCCTGAAATTAAACAATTTATTTCAATAAATGCAAAATGCAAAGTGCAAAACGCAAAATTGTCGGAGGGCTTCGCCCTCACCCATTATAAAATGGAGCGGAGCGACCCTTAATTTTGCATTTATCATTTTGCACTTTGCATTATTCTTAAACTTCTGCTATCCAGACGAGGTCGAAATCGCCGTCGGGCTCAAGGCTCTGAATTTCACGCTTACCGGAAATATCATCGTAGCCCTTTGTGTCGTCATTGATTCCGTACCACGGCTCAAGGCAGACATAGGGCGCGTTGGGCTTTGCCCAGATACCGAGCACGGGTGCTTCGCCGAAATCGAAACGGACAGTTTTATTATGGTCATCACTCTTTAAGGTAACAACACTTGAATTGAGTTCAGTAAGGATAAGAGCATCCTGGTTGAAAAGGTCTTCCGTCAGACGGATAGCCTTTCCGTTTTCAAGTGTTACGTCGTAGTAACAGTCTGTAAGGATGTTTGTGCTGTCAATCTTCTCACAGCGCATATCTTCCTCGGTTTCGTCAAACTCAAGGTAGTCGCCTATCTTGCAATTAAATCCGGGGTGTGCACCCATTGAGAAATACATAGTCTTATCGGAAAGGTTCTTAACGGACTGTGTAACCTTTATTGCTCTGCCGACAAGCTCGAAGCAGACGGAAAGCTCGAACTCAAACGGGAACTGCTTAAGGGTTTCCTCGCTTGTGCGAAGGATAAAGACCGCTCTTGCGCCCTCAACCTCGGCGGCTTCAAAGAGCATTTTTCTTGCAAAGCCGTGCTTATTCATCGGGTATTCTTTACCGCCGTAACGGTAAACGTCGCCCTTGAGCTGACCGATTACAGGGAAAAGCACGGGTGACTGACCGTACCAGATTTCGGGATTGCCCTGCCAGAGGTACTCGTAGCCGTCATCCTTGGAAACAAGGGAATGAAGCTCTGCGCCCATATCGTTAATCTGTGCTGAAAGGTATTCGTTTTCGATAGTATAAAACATTTCTGTATTCTCCTTATGCGTTCTGTTTTTGTCTGTAAGCTTCTACTTCCCAGTTTGTGATGAAGTCGGAAAGCTCGTCACTCATCGGAAGTACACCGCCGAAGGATTCGGCATATACGGCAACCTTTATTGCGTCGTTGAAAAGTGCCGCCGCAGTCTGACTGCCCTTGGGTGTGTAATCAACTGCAAAGAAGCCGCAGCCGTTGATTATTATAATTTTCGGCTTACAGCCGTTTTCTTCTTCAAAAGCGTTTACCGCTCCCCTGATACAGCCGTTACAGAAGCCGTAAACGGGGTTTGCCTTACAGTAAACTATATGGTCGGGTGTAAAGGGCTTCATAACACATTCTGCCGTTTCGGGGCTTTCGGCAATTTCAAGCGCCGCAACGCTCGGCTCGTAGGTTATAACCGCATCCTCACCGTAGATATCGTAAATTACGTCAAAGCACTTTTCTGCCTTTTCACCGTCGAACTCACAGGGTGAAAAATCAGCTTCTTTTGTAAGCTCGCCCCTCAGCTTAGACATTACGGAAAAGAGCATATCGCCAAGAGCTTCATCAGAATCGGCAGCAAAGAAAATGCCGTGATTCTGAAGGATTATCATATCTGCCTGCTTACCGTAAAGAGCCTTGTACTCCTCCATTTTATCGTAGCAGATTTTGGAAAGGATATAGCCCGGCTTACAGGCATCTATCCAGATAAAGCTGTCGCCGAAAAGACGGTCTGCTATAGCCTTA
>JAZOMP010000118.1:0-8333 GCA_045654045.1 Acutalibacteraceae bacterium | reverse complement strand
CTTTCCGTTCTTCTTCTTGTCGGCGCATGCATCACATTCAGCGTATTCGGTTCTTCCATCAACGCTGTTTTCCCGTCAATGATTACTGCAGGCATCGGCTTTGGTATTTTCGTTACAATGGCTCTTCATGTTCCGGTTATCGTTCTCAACGCTCTGCTTGTTAAGAACCCTATCGTTGTTAAGTATAAGGAGCTTCCCGATTACTCCGCTCAGGCTGAAGAAGAAGCAGCTCCCGAAGCAGTAGCAGCTGAATAATTCAGAATAGTTTTTAAACTTACAGCTCTGTTCATCTGAACGGGGCTGTTTTTTTATTAGATAAATTACAGTTTGTCGGTGCGAAGCGCACCCCAAATGCCGCCTGTTTCAAAGAGTAATAAACCATATACATTCATAAACGGCGGATTTATATGCTGGTTTAAACTCTGCCGTTTATCAATTTTTTTATTTTATTTTACTTTCCAATAGGCAGCATTTGCTGTCGGTCTTACCGACTTTACTTTCGTCAAAAGTAACAAAAAAAGGGTAAACAAATTTTTAAAAATTTTTTTGCGATTTTTTCTCAATTTTTCAACCTTTTTGTGTAAAAAAACAGGCTGTACCCACTATGTGTGGGAGAGGTTTTTTAATGTTAAACCAAGATGTTGTAAAAACCTTTCCAAGTTTACTCAAGTTGAAAAGGAGAAGAAAATATGGTATACTCTCGTGTATACGGTAAAAACAATAAACCTTATAATGAATATTATTTAAACTGCGGTTATGTCGCCCAATTTGGGGCGAAGGCAGAGAAAGATACGAGGATTAAAATGGATTTAGTATATGAATTATGGGAAGGTGTTAAGGCTGAAATCAAGCGTAACACCTCTGAAACCATCTATGCCGTCTGGTTTGAAAATCTTAAATTAGACACGTTTGACGGAGAGTCTGTTGTGCTTAGGGACGACCCCTTCCGTTGTAAAATTCTTAACGAAAAGTTTTATGACCTTATAGGTGAAAGCTTTGAAAAGGTTATGGGTTTTAAGGTTAAGGTTTATATTCAGGGCGATTCCGACCAGCCAAAAAAACCCGAGCCTAAGGAAATTAAGCTTGGCGAAAGCACCGAATACAACTTTGAAAATTTCATAGTAGGTAACTCAAACAAGTTTGCCCACGCCGCAGCCCTTGCCGTTGCCGCTGATCCGGGTCATACATATAACCCGCTGTTTATTCACGGTAACTCAGGTCTTGGCAAAACCCACCTGCTTAACGCAATTTGTGTTGAAATCCGTAAAAATAATCCCAATGCTCACATTATTTACGTGCGCAGTGAGGATTTTATGAACGAGCTTATTGACTACCTGCAGAATAAGCGTGATACCTCTGTTTTCCATAACAAGTACCGCAACGCAGATATTCTTCTTGTAGATGACGTTCAGTTTATTGCCGGCAAAACTTCTACAGAGCTTGAATTTTTCCACACTTTCGACACACTTGTTAAAGCAAAAAGCCAGATTGTTCTTACGTCTGACCGTCCGCCCAAGGAAATGGCAACACTTGAAGAAAGACTTCGTAACCGCTTTGAAAGCGGACTTATTGCCGATATTCAGCCGCCCGACGTTGAAACACGTGTTGCAATTCTTAAGAGCAAGGCGAAATCGCTCAATATTGAGCTTTCCGATACTGTAGCTCTCTTTATTGCAGAAAAAATCAAGAACAATATCCGTCAGCTTGAAGGCACAATCAAGAATATGCAGGCTCAGATTGCACTTCACGGCTGTGAGCCCAACATAGCAACGGCTCAGATTGCAATCCGTGACATTTTCAGCGAAGGTGATCCCACACCTGTGCTAATTGATAAGATCATTGACGAGGTTGCCCGTACTTACGGTGTTCAGGTTTCCGACATCAAGAGCAAGAAGCACGACGCAAAGTTCACCTACCCCAGACACGTTGCAATGTATATTATTAAGGATATGACCAACCTTACCAATAAGAAGGTTGCAGAGGTATTCGGTCTTACCGACCATTCCTCTGTTATGTATGCTGTAAAAAAGATTACAAACGATTGTAACAACAACTATTCGATAAAAACTATTATTTCAGATATAAAGAAAAACGTTATGTCTAACTGACGGTGTAATTACTTATCGGGAATTATCAGTTTAAAATTAAGAATTATTAAAGAAATATTCTTTTGTATTCTGATTTTAAATTTATAATTCCTGATTTTTTTTTGAAAAAAACTTTAAAAAATAATAAAAATATGATATATTAGTTTAAATAGTGGTATTTTAATCTTTGCAAGTATTCCGGGCTTATATATTTTTAAAAAGAAAATTAAGCCCTGCTTGCCGGCTTGGTTTTACCTTGCGGATTTTCCACAGTTTTCTTCACTTTCCACACCGGCTTTTCCACTCAACCCGCAGGTAAAGTTTTCCCGTGGAAAGTGTAAAAAACTTTTCATAAAATTTTCACAGGATAAAAAATCCGCTTTGCTTAGAGCCTCAATGATTACGGGAGTTTTACCACATTTCCACGTGCTCTACTACTACTACTAAATAATTATATATGTTATTTATTATATTTTTCAAATAGACCGCAGATATGGCGGTAACGAAAAGGGGTTACACACAATGAAAATTTACTGCGATACCTCAGTGCTCAGAGAAGCCTGCCTTAACGTGCAGCGAGCTGTTTCTACTAAGACGACAATTCCTGCAATTGAAGGTATTCTGATTAAGGCTATCGGTAACGAGCTTTTGCTTACAGGCTACGACCTTGAAGTTGGTATCACAACCTCAATTCCCTGCCGTGTTACTGAGCAGGGTGCTATTATACTTAATGCGAAAATTCTTTGTGATATCGTAAGAAAAATTCCCGGTGACCAGGTTTATATTGAAACGGATGAAAGACTGCTTGCTACAATCCGCGGCGGTGAGGCTGAATATTCACTTATCGGTATTGACGGTAACGAATTTCCCGAGCTTCCGACAGTCAGCGGCGGTTACCCTGTTGTTATTGAGCAGAAAATGCTAAAGGATATGGTCAGACAGACTATTTTTGCCGTTTCAACTGAAGACAGCAAGATTGTTCACACAGGTGTCAAGTTTGAAATTGCTCCCAACCTTATCCGTCTTGTTGCTGTTGACGGCCACAGACTTGCAATGAGAACGGAAACTATAAACTATATGGGTGAGGAGCTCAGCTTCGTTGTTCCCGCAAAGACACTTAATGAAGTTATCAAGCTTATTAATGACGAAGAAGATACTGTTTCTCTTGGTGTTGGCAAAAGACATATAATTTTTGAAATCGGCAATTATCAGATTGTTTCCCGTCTGCTTGATGGTGATTTCTTAAATTATAAGAACGCTATTCCTACTTCCTGCTCTGCTACTGCAAAGGTAAACACAAGAGAAATGATTGAGAGTATAGACAGAACCTCTCTTATTATTACGGATAAATTCAAGAGCCCTGTCAGATTTATTTTCGACGATAAGATCGTCAGAATTTCATCTATTACCGCTCTTGGTACGGCTAACGATTCATTCGGCTGTGAATACGAGGGCCCGAGAGTAGAAATCGGCTTTAATAACAAGCTTCTTCTTGATGCACTTCGTGCCTGCGATGCTGATGAGGTTAAGATTGAGCTTAATTCCGGTTCTGCACCAATCCTTATTCTTCCGACAGAGGGCGACAACTTCCTCTTCCTTATTCTTCCTATGAGACTCAAGAAAGACTGATTAAAATGAAGATTGTAGCAAAAATTAAAGAAAAACCCGTAAAGGAAATATTCATTGATACTGAGTTTATCCGCCTTGATTCTGCTTTGAAGCTTGCCGATGCTGTTCAGAGCGGCGGCCACGCAAAGGTTATTATTCAGGACGGCGAAATTAAGGTTAACGGCGAGGTCTGCACACAGCGCGGTAAAAAGCTTCATGTTGGTGACACTATCGGTACTTCGTTTATGAATATTGTTGTTAAATCAAAATAAGATTAAAGGCTGTTATGAAATTAGTTTTTCATAGCGGCTTTTTATATATTATTTTTATTTTTGTAGATTGACTGTTAAAAATGCCTGTGATAGAATTATAATTAGTTATAATGGAAAAGAAGGTGTCGGGATGAATATTAATTTACTGCAGAAGGGTTTTAACTTTTCGCAGGACGGTCCCGGCAACCGCCTTGTTTATCATCTGCAGGGCTGTAATCTGCACTGTCCGTGGTGTTCTAACCCCGAAAGTATGGCTCTTTGCGGCGGTAAAGAAATAGAAATTTCCGAGCTTGTAAACGAAGCAAAAAAAGCGGAAATGATGTTTTTCGACGGCGGCGGAGTTACCTTTACGGGAGGCGAACCGACCGTGCAGTTTGATGCTCTCAAGCAAGCACTTATTCTTCTTAAAGAAAGCGGAATTAATACCGCAATTGAAACAAACGGAACTAATCCGAAATTGCCGGAGCTATTAGATTATATTGATTATCTTATAATGGATTTCAAGCACCATAATTCAGAAAAGCTCAGGGAATTTACGGGTGTGGGCAACGAAACAGTGGTTAAAAATATTGCTGCAGCCTGCGAAAAAAATAAAAATCCCCTGCTTCGTATTCCGCTTATTCATTCTTTTAATTCAAGTGTGGAAGATGCGGAAAACTTTGCCGGAATTTTAAAGGAATATAAAAATAAAATACGAATTGAAATTCTGCGCTACCACGAATACGGCAAGGATAAATGGAAGCAGAACAATATGGAATACAGAATGGAAAACGCTTTTGTTGATGACGAAGAGTTTGAAAATTTCTGCGATATATTAAAATCAAACGGCTTTACGCTGATTAAAACCTGAACGGAGGGTAAATATAAAAATGAAAGTGACAGATATTTACGCAAAGGGCGAAATTACACAGAAGGCTAACAAGCTTTTCCGCGAGGAAAGGGCAAAGAAAAGGCTTGATGGCTGGTTTATCGCTCGTGAGCTTGCTTTTGAAGCAACGGGCTTTGACCATTCAGAAATAAGCGAAGAAATGATGGCGGCTAAGGAGCTTGAAAACATTTTACATAAGCTTCCGCTTTTAATAAGCGAAAATAACGTTTTTGCAGGCACACAGAGTGATTCTTTTGCAAGAAGCTATGCGCTGATTAACCCTGCGTTCCAGGTTGAAACTTTTTCCGGTTATTGTGACCCGACTGCTGTTTTCGGTGATATTGAGCCTAACGAGGAATTCACGGAAGAAAGAATTAACCTTATGCGTGAGCGCACAAAGAAGGGTGACTACGTAACCGACCTTTGCGCTGTTTACGACAAGTACACAAAATATACCGGTGAGGTTGCCTTTTTCATCGAGCAGGTAACGGGTCACCTTATTCCCGATTTCCGTACAGCTATTAAGGTTGGTCTTAAAAATATTATTGCTGACCTTGACAAGAAAATTGAGGCTGAAACAGACGAAGAAAAGAAGGATACCTTTGAGGCAATAAGAATTGTTCTTAATGCTACAATAGTTCTTGCAAACCGCTATGCAGATATAGCCGCCGAGCAGAAGAAGACCGCAACTCCCGAAAGAGCCGCACAGCTTGAAGTAATGGAAAAAACTCTGCGCAAGGTGCCCGAATACGGTGCAGAAAGCCTTTATGAGGCTATTCAGTCATTCCTTCTTCTGTGGGAGGTTATGACTCTTGAGCAGGCTCCGAATCCGTTTGCATTTTCCGTTGGTAATGCAGACAGAATTTTTGAACCCTACAGAGCTATGTCCGGCGAAACAAGAGAAGAAGCCGCAGAACTTTTCCGCCACTTCCTTGTTTTCTTCAACGTTGGTGACAGAAGCTGGGCTATTTCACAGAACGTTCTTATCAGCGGCAGAGACGTTGAGGGCAATGACCTGACAAATGAGATGAGCTATGCGATTATGGACGCATATTACGATATGAACCTGCCCCAGCCTATTCTTTCTGTTAAGCTTCACAAGAACACGCCTGCAAAGCTTTACAGCGAAATGGGCAAATTTATGTTTACACCCGGTGTTCTTACACCCTCATTCTTTAATGATGATACTGTTTTTGAAGCACTTAAGGGCGGCGGAGTTGAAGAAAAGGATTTGCCTGATTACTCTGTTGCAGGCTGTCAGGAGCCGCTTATTATGGGTCAGGACAATGCAAATACAACAAACAGCTGGTTCAACCTGCCTAAAATTCTTGAGCTTACACTTACAGGCGGTAAATCAACAATTACAGGTGAAGAAATCGGCACATTTGTTGAATATTCCGACACAAAAACTCTGCTTGAAAATATAAGAGAAGCATTTTATAAAAATGCTGAAAAATTTGCACAGGAAATGGCAGATGCCGCAAACGGTGCTTCACTTGCACTTACCCACCTTCGTGTACCGTTCTTAAGTGCATTTATGGGCGGCTGCGAAAGCGGTATTGATACCCGCCATCCCACAAAACAGGGCACAAAGTATAACGGCAGCGGCTGTCTTATCCACGGTCTTTCCGTTATTGCTGACTCCTTTATGGCTATTGACAAGCTTCTTGCTGAAAGACCCGAGGACTGTGACAAGCTGATTGAAGCTATCAAGGCTGACTTCGTAGGCTATGAGGAACTTCGTGATTTCTTAAAATCCGCACCTAAATTCGGCAACGGCATTGAAATTGTTGACAACGAAGCGGCTGAAATTGCAGACAAGGTTTCCGATATTGTAAGAAACCTTAAAAATTACCTCGGCAACAGTTTCCGTGCCGACTGGTCAAGCCCGTCAACCCACCTTCTTTACGGCTACTGGGTAGGCGCAACACCTGACGGACGTGCAAGCCGCGATATGCTCGGCTACGGTGTTGACCCGCTTTATGGTGAAGCAGGAAACGGTCTTGGTTTCAGGACACTTTCCGCTATGAAGCTTCCCTACGGCAAATTCAACGGCGGCTACGCTTCTCACCTTGGTATTGACCCGAAGTATTTCAAGGGTGCTACTTATGAGGAAAAGGGTACTGAATTCGGCGAAAAGATACTTAAGCCCATCTTCTTTAACGAGAAAAATGAAAATCTTTCACCGTCTTACCTTTATTTCAATATCACAACGCCTGACACACTTCGCAAGGTGCTTGCCGAGCCCGAAAAATATGCTCCGAGCGGTGTTTACATTATGCGTATCCACGGTACGTTTGTAAACTTCCTTGACCTTTCCCCTGCAATTCAGAACCATATTATTACCCGTCTTGACCTTGAATCCACAAAAATCTGAGGTTTATAAAATATGAACGTAATCGGTCTTGATATAGGCACAACTACTATCTGCGGTATAGCGGTTGACGCCGAAAACGGCAGGCTTTTAAAATCTGTTACCCTGCCTAATGACAGCTTTATTGACGGCAAGCCGTTTGAAAAAATTCAGTCGCCCGAAAAAATTATTGAAAAGGTAACTTCTCTTGCTGAAAGCCTTTTTAACGAGTTTTCGCCCGTCTGTTCAATAGGCATTACCGGTCAGATGCACGGCATTGTTTACCTTGACAGTGAGGGCAAAGCCGTCAGTCCCCTTTACACCTGGCAGGACGGCAGCGGAAACGAAAAGTTTGGTGATAGTAACTACGCTAAAACTCTGAGCGATATTACCGGCTACAATGCGGCAAGCGGTTTCGGCGGCACAACCTATTTTTACCACAGTAAAAACGGTCTTGTGCCTGAAAAATCTGTTACCTTCTGCACAATTCACGATTATGCCGCTATGGTGTTGACTAACAGAAAAAAGCCGCTTATGCACACCTCCGATGCCGCTTCCTTCGGTCTTTTTAATTTGACAAAGGGTTGTTTTGATAAAGAGGCTATCGAAAAGGCAGGGCTTGATTTTTCCTTCTTCCCCGAGGTTACGGATAAATACGAAGCAGTCGGAGAATATAAGGGTGTACCTGTTTGCTGTGCTATAGGTGATAATCAGGCAAGCTTTATCGGCTCTGTTAAGAATATGGACGGCTGTGCACTTGTAAATATGGGTACGGGCGGACAGATTTCAATGCTGACCGAGCTTGAAAAAGCCCCTGCAGGTATAGAAATAAGACCGCTTGGCGAGGGTAAGAAAATTCTTGTCGGCTGTTCGCTTTGCGGCGGCAGAGCCTTTGCCGCTGTTGCAGATTTCTTTAATTCCGTTTATGAAATGATAACGGGTGAAAAGTGTGAAAACATTTATAAGGCTATGGACAAAGCCCTTGAAAAAGGAGAAAACGAGGATAGCCTTGAAATTTCCACAAAGCTCTGCGGTACAAGAGAAGACCCGACACTCCGCGGTGAAATTAAAAACCTCGGTATCGATAATTTCACACCCGTTGAGCTTATGAACGGTTTCCTCGGCGGTATGGTAGAAGAAATTAC
>JAZOMP010000117.1:0-11025 GCA_045654045.1 Acutalibacteraceae bacterium | reverse complement strand
CTTAATGCACCTGAGCTGGTCAAGTGCCCCAAGTGCGGCGAATACAAGAGACCGCACAGACTGTGTGCTAATTGTGGTTACTACAATGGCAGACAGGTAGTTGAAACAGAGGCATAAGCTTTAGGCTTTAAGGCAGAGAGGCGCATTCTCTCTGCCTTTTGCTTTATACGGAAAACGGCTGTTTTCCGTATAAAGCAAAAGAAAAAACCGTAGGGGACGACGTGCTCGACGTTCCGTTCAATATTATAACGACAATTAGATTATATTAATATTAGGTGGTTATATCGAATGGGCATATTTTGTTGGGATTTTGACGGCACTCTTGCTTATTGCGACCACCTCTGGAGCAACAGCGTTTTCCGTGCTCTTAACGAAACAGTCAAAACTCACAATGTTACCTTTCAGGATATACGCCGCTGTAACCAAACGGGCTACACCTGGCACACACCCGAAAGGGACTTCATAGCCTTTGTCGGCGAAAAATGGTGGGAGCTTATGAATACCCACTTTTATAACAGTTTTATTTCCCTTGGTATCAGCGAAAAACAGGCGAAAGAAGCAAGCGAAAAGGTGAGGTCACTCATATTGCTGCCCGAAAACTATTTTCTGTTTGACGATACCGTTTGCGTGCTTGAAGCGGCAAAAGCCAAAGGGCACACAAATATAATTCTTTCAAATAATTACCCCGAACTTGAAACAATAACCGATGCCTTGGGTATCACAAAATACTTTGACAGGCTCGTTGTTTCCGGACTTGTTGGTTACGATAAGCCGAGAAAAGAAATATTCGATATCGCAAAATCCTTTTATAAAGATGAAGATTTTGTTATGATAGGCGATAATCCATCTGCCGATATCCTCGGCGGTAAAGCAGCCGGTATGATAACCGTTTTAGTCCATAAAGGCTTCGACCCCAATGCGGATTATTGCTTTGATAACTTAACCGATATAATTTCAATTATGTAATTGTGAGGTGATTAACGTGTCCGTAAAAATCAAAGATGTTGAAATCGGCTCAATCTGCTCTAAAAAAATATCCGCAGGCGACACGTTGGTTGCCGTAAACTCCCACGAAATCAACGATGTGCTGGATTACCGCTTTTATACGAGTGCCTGCAAATTAAAGCTTGAAATCGAAACTGAAAAGGGTAAGCGCCGCACTGTTAAGGTCAAAAAAGGCGAGTACGACGATTTAGGTCTGTGCTTTGAAACTTACCTTATGGACAAGCACCACTCCTGCAAAAACAAGTGCATATTCTGCTTTATTGACCAGATGCCCTCCGGGTTGCGTGAAAGTCTTTATTTCAAGGATGACGATTCCCGTCTTTCTTTCCTTTTCGGAAATTATGTCACACTTACCAACCTTACAGATAAGGATATTGATCGCATTATAGAAATGCATATAAGTCCCGTCAACGTTTCTGTGCACACAATGAATCCGCAACTTCGTGTAGAAATGATGAAAAACCCCAATTCGGGTACGTCTCTGTGTTACCTCAACCGCCTTGCTGAAGCAGGCATAAAGCTCAACACCCAGCTTGTGCTGTGTCCCGGTATAAACGATGGCAAGGAGCTTGAATTTTCGTTGTTGGAGCTTGGCAAGCTCTATCCTGCTGTGCAGAGTATAGCCTGTGTGCCTGTTGGTCTCACAAAGCACCGTGAGGGTCTGCCGCATCTTGATGCATACAACAAAGAAACCGCATCAAAGGTAATTGATACGGTGGACGATTTTAATATTCATTTTAAATACTACAATAACGAAACCATAGCCTATGCGGCGGATGAATTTTATCTTGCCGCCCAAAGGGAAATACCCTCTGCCGATTA
The DNA here is from genome assembly GCA_045654045.1 of Acutalibacteraceae bacterium. GTDB lineage: Bacteria > Bacillota > Clostridia > Oscillospirales > Acutalibacteraceae > UBA8612. Next base: position 9,198 of record JAZOMP010000117.1, on the reverse strand, counting down.
TTACGGCGAGTATCCGCAACTTGAAAACGGTGTTGGTATGTGGCGTCTGCTCAAGGAGGAATTTGCTTCTGCCCTTGAAACGAACGATTTTACTCCCGAAAAGAGCAGAGAGATTTCTGCCGTTACCGGTGCGGCTGCATATCCTTTGATAAAAGAGCTGGCAAATTCTCTTGAAATAAGGTATAATATAAAAATAAACGTATATGAAGTGAAAAATATTTTCTTCGGCGAAAGCGTAACCGTTTCGGGTCTTCTGACGGGTCAGGATATTCTTGAGCAGTTAAAGGGCAGGGAGTTGGGAAAAGAGCTTATCATTCCCGACAATTCCTTGCGTGACGGCGAAGAGGTTTTTCTCGACGATATGACCGTGGCTCAGTTAAGTACTGCTCTGGGAGTACCCGTTACCTCCTGTAAGGCAGATGGATATGAGCTGCTTGATAAATTTTTGGGAAGGTGTGATTGATATGGCAAAACCGATAGTTGCCGTTGTCGGCAGACCCAACGTCGGCAAATCAACGCTGTTCAACAAGCTCTGCGGTAAAAGACTGTCTATTGTGGATGATACCCCCGGTGTCACCCGCGACAGAATTTACGGCGAGTGTGAATGGCTTAACAGAAATATGATTCTTGTCGATACGGGCGGTATCGAGCCGTATTCGGACGATATAATTCTTTCACAGATGCGCCGTCAGGCTCAGCTTGCCATTGACAGCGCAGACGTTATCGTGCTTGTGTGCGATGTGCGCACGGGCGTTGTTGCCGCCGACCAGGAGGTTGCCGCTATGCTTCAGAAAAGCGGTAAGCCTATTGTTCTCGTTGTCAACAAGTGTGACTCGATAGGTGAGCCTCCGCTTGAGTTTTACGAGTTCTATAATCTCGGTCTCGGTGACCCGATTGCCGTTTCCTCCGTTCACGGTCACGGTACCGGCGACTTGCTCGACGAAATTCTTTCCTATTGCCCCGAAGAGCCTGAAGAGGAAGAGGAAGACGACACAATCAAGGTTGCTATCATCGGCAAGCCCAACGTCGGTAAATCCTCGCTTGTCAACAGCGTTTCGGGTGAGGAAAGAGCCATTGTTTCCGATATTGCAGGCACAACCCGTGATGCGACGGATACTGTAATTGAAAACGAGCACGGCAAGTATGTGCTTATTGATACTGCAGGTCTGCGCCGCAAGAGCAAGGTTGACGACGCTATTGAAAAGTACAGTGTAATCCGTGCAAGAATGGCTGTTGAAAGAGCAACCGTCTGCGTTATTATGATTGATGCAAAGGAAGGCTTTACCGAGCAGGATTCCAAGGTTGCAGGCATAGCACACGAAATGGGCAAGGCTTGTATTATTGCCGTCAACAAGTGGGATATAGTCGAAAAAGACGGCAAGACTATGGATGCTTACCGCAAAAAGCTTATGAACGATTTTTCGTTTATGTCTTACGCTCCGATTATCTTCATTTCTGCAAAAACGGGTCAGCGTATAGACAGGCTTTTCGAGCTTATCAATTTCGTTGATGCACAGAACGCAATGCGTATTTCAACAGGTAAGCTCAACGCAGTTCTTGCAGACGCTACCGCAAGGGTACAGCCGCCGACGGATAAGGGCAGAAGGCTTAAGATTTACTATATGACTCAGGCTTCAACCCGTCCGCCGACGTTTGTCTGCTTTGTAAACCGTAAGGATTTGTTCCACTACAGCTATCAGAGATATCTCGACAACCAGATTCGTGAGGTTTTCGGTCTTGAGGGTACACCCACGAAATTCGTCATTCACGAAAGGGAAGAAAAGAAAAAATAATATCTTCAACCTTTTCAAGCTCACCGCTTATCTTTTCTGCGGTGAGCTTGTGTTTTTTTATTTCTACGCCTTTAGTCATTGCCGCACTTTCTTCTCCTGCGGTAATAAAGGCGGCTGTGCCTGCCGTTAAAAGTATCAGCAAGGCAGATATAATTGAATAGTATTTAATCAGTTTTTTCATTTATACTCCTGTCTAAAAGGGTTGCAAGTGAATTGCCGAGCAATCTTCCTGCGTAAGCTGCTTCTTCAAGCGTGTTAGCACAGCTTCCGACCTCTACAAGCAGATTATTGGGGGATAAATCCATATTGTATTTTCGCTGGCAGAAATATACGGGCCTCATCAGTCCAGGAAACTTTTCCTCGCAAACACTTTGTAAACGCAGGGCAAAAGTCAGGTTCCGCTCCCAGTCGGGAAAGTCTGTGACCTTGCCTTCCTCACAGCCCGTTATAATCATAAGCTGTGCCGCTTTTTTGCCGAGAATTTCCGCAGTCGGCTTGATTCTTACTCCGCCGCTTTGCTCGATAGCATCACGGTGAATGTCGAGCACAACCTGAATGCTCGGATATTCTTCAAGATACTTTTCAACGCTTTTTCTCGAATGTGCGTAAGCACCGGTGTATTTAGTGTCGTGTATCTCGGTGTCGTGTATTACTGAATAGCCTGCCTTTTCAAGCTGTTCTTTTATTTCCATTCCGACTCTCACCATATTTCTGTCGGCGGAATTACTGCGTGTGATATAGTCCTGCGCATACCAGCTTCTGTCCAGAAGCTCATAGCATTCTGTTGTGTGCGTGTGGAAAATAAGAACGCTCGGTTGCGCCTTGTCTGTTATTTTTATTTCGGGGTCGGCTTCGTAGTATCTGAGAAGGTTGATGTTTTTCTGTGTGTCCGTGTTATTGCGTACAGCAATGTTACCTATAATCGTGCTCGTGCTTATCGCCGAGTATTTTTTCTCTTCAATTTTGCCGTCCTCAATATCGTTTTTTGCGTTAGCCTCGGCAGCTTTGATAAGAGTTAAAATATCTTCGGGTGTTTTGGTGAGCGAGCTTAACGGATTGTCCGTAAAAACTGTTCTTTCTGCTTCAATTGTGTCTGTACTTGAAACATCACTCAGGATAGCCGAAAACGGTGTAGCGGACACTTTTTCGGCGCTTTTTGCTGCTTTTTCAGCAAAGCTGAGTGCTGTTTCGGCGGCAGCGGGTGTGGTAAGAGAGAGCATACCTGCAATAACGGCAACAGCAGTAATTATTGTAGCCGCATCATAAGAAAACCTGAATATCTTTTTCACGGGGCAAGTCCTCCGTTATGCTTTAAAATGCTTGCTAAAATATATGCACAGCATTTACGCTTTATTACGAAACAAGCGCCATAAGCTCATCAATATCCATATGCGGCTGTAAAGCGGAGTTTATTGCGGCGGCAACAAGCTTTGAGGCGTGCTCTATAAGCAGGTCAATTTCTCTGGGTGTAACCATCATCCTTTCGCCGTCTTTTTCTATTCTTCCCGTTGCATCTTCGCCAATGATGTCGCAGGCGAGCGTAAACGCATCAACCACCGTCGGCACACCGATTGATATTACGGGTATGCCTACTGTATCAAGGCTTATTTCAGCCCTTGCGTTGCCTACACCCGAGCCGGGTGAAATACCGGTATTACAGATTTGTACTGTACATCCTAAGCGTGACAGCCTGCGTGAAGCGAGGGCATCAACCGTAATCAGAGCGGAAGGGGAGACACGGCGGATTATTCCCTCCAGAATTTCAACTGTTTCAATTCCGTTCTGACCAAGTACACCGGGTATTACCCTTGCAACGGGACGAAGGTGATCAAACCCTATGCTTTTCTGCAACTCCTTGCCAATGTGCCGTGTTGAAAAAATAAGGGAAGCACAGCCCGGACCCAATGCGTCCGGTGTTATTTGGTTGTTCCCTAAGCCCGCAACAAGTATAAGCCCGTCGTTCGGCAAAAGATTATTCAACTCGTCGGCTATTGTTTCCGCACTTTGCGTAAAATCGGCAAAGCGGCTTAAATTTGGCAGTTCAACAGTTATATACGTGCCTTTTTTTCTGTTCAGTCTTTTTTCACCGTTTTCATTTGTAATCTCAATTCTTGTGATTTTTGCATCGCCTTTTTTTGACTCTTCGCATTTAATTCCGTCGATGTCACCGGGGGCTGAAATTTCCCTTTGTTCAAGCGCAAGATCAGTTCTTAAATTCATAACTTGACTTTCCTCTCGTCTTATTGTATAAATTACTATATTAAGTATTGGAAAATAACGAAAATTTTACACTTAAATTTAAAAAATTGCTTGCATTTTCCTTGAAAAAATGATAATATACATATCTGTGTGATAGTAAAAGGAGGTGTATTCCATGCCGAACATTAAATCTGCAAAGAAGAGAGTTCTTGTCAACAAGACAAAGGCAGCTCGTAACAAGTCTGCTAACTCCGCTCTCAAGACAGCTATCAAGAAGGCTAACGCCGCAATCGAGGCTAATTCCGCAGACAAGGATGCTCTTGTAACAGCAGCAGTCAAGAAGATCGACCAGGCTGCAGCAAAGGGTATTATCCACAAGAACAACGCTGCGAGAAAGAAGTCCGCTCTTGTACTCAAGGCAAACAAGGCTTAAGGCGTGTTATTTGAGGTTGGGCATTCCTGCCCGACCTCACGCAAAGCCTGCGGTCTACCTGTGTTCCCGAAACTAATCGGAAGCAGAGGTAGACCGCAATTTTTTATTTATATTTAACCATTTATCTCTTGACAATATCTTGTATAAAGGTTATACTTTTATTGGTATTTATTATTGAAATTTAAGGAGGATTACCAAAAATGAAATGTTTCAAGAAGGTTCTTAAGATTATCGGCATTATCGCTGCTATTGCTGCAGTTGTTGCAGGCGTTTACTTCGCAATCAAGAAGATCAAGGAAAAGAAGGCTGCTAAGGCTAACGACGAAGAGTGCTACGTTTCCTGCTCCTGCTGCGAGGCTGAAGCATAAGCTGAAATTCTCCATAAAACATCAAAGGTGTGATTCGGAATGGATCACACCTTTTTTCTTATAAGCGTAATTTCCTTATCAAACTTGACAATATTTATTTTTTTATTTAATATATGAGTTAACAATTTTATTTATAATAAGGAGAATTCTATGCGTAAAGGTTTTTATAAATCCAACACGTATCCCCAGCGATTCTGTGAGTATTTTACGGCTGATAACGGTCTGCTTTCAAGCAAGGCTACCTGCCTCGGTGCAGGTACAGATGGCACAGTTTATATCGGCACGCAGGCAGGTCTTAATTATACCAAGGCAGACGGCACTCTCGGCAGCTTTGTCTGCGGTGAAATCAGCGTAATTTTCACCTTTAACGGCGTTACTTACTTCGGCTGCGGTAACGAGTTATATTCGGTTAATAATGGCGAAATCAGCCTTTTTCAGACCTTTGAGGATGAAGTTATCACAATGAGCGGTACGGATGAGCTTTACCTCATCACTGTCGGTTATCTTTATAAGTTTGAGGACGGCAAGTTCAATAAATTCTTCCACGCAGAGTTTGTTGCAACCGACCTTGCAATCAGAGGCGAGAAAATTACAGCCGCATGCGGCAGCGAATTCAGCATTGTCAACGGCAAAAGAAAACATTGGATGACAATATTCCACGAGCACTCAACAATGCCCGAATTCAAAATCAACTGTATTGCTTTTGACAGCGTCGGCTTTATATGGCTCGGTACAGATAAGGGGGCGTATGTTTATGATATGACAAACGGCTGGTACGGTCATAATGAGCTTGACTGTTTGCCTGAAGAGGAAATTTATAAAATCCGCTTTACCGAGGATGGCAGAGCTATTTTTTCCTCTGCTGCAGGTCTGATTATTCTTAACAACGGTTCCCGCAAGTATCTGCCTGCAACACGCTGGTCAACCGAGCCCAAACTCAATGATGCTATTGCTGTAGGAGATGAAATCTGGACTGCAACCGACTCCGGTGTTACAAAAATTACTGAAAAGATGATGACTCTTGAAGAAAAGGCAGATTATTTCTTCAAGCTGGCTGAAGATAAATTTATCAGAAGAGGCTATACAACCGGCATTCACAAAATTGAAAACTGCGATATAAATACTGGTGAAGTACATATTTCCGATAATGACGGACTCTGGACACAGACCTATATCGGTGCTCTTTGCTATTGCTACGCAGTAACAAAGGACGAAAAGGTTCTCGAAGCTGCAAGACGTTCAATGAAGGCTATGGGCTACCTTGCAAAGATTACGGGCGTAAAGGGCTTCACAGCCCGTGCAGTTCGCTTTGAGGGTGAAGAGGGCTACGGTACGGTTGTCAAGCGTGACGGCGCAGAGTGGCATCCCGCTCCCAACGGCGAATGTGAGTGGCTCGGTGAAACCTCAAGTGATGAAATGACAGGCCATTTCTTCGGCTTCTCGCTTTATCACGAATTCTGTGCAAATGACGAAGAAAAAGAATACATAAAGGAAATTGTCTGCGATATCGTTGACCATATCCTTGAAAATAATTACAGACTCTGCGATATTGACGGTCTTCCCACAACCTGGGCAAACTGGAATCCCGACCTGCTTAACCGCAACAGTATGTGGCAGTGGGAAAAGTGTATCAATTCTCTTGAATTGCTCACCTTCCTCAGCGTAGCTTATCAGGTATCGGGTGACGAAAAGTACAGAAATGAATTTATGCACCTTGCAATTGATGAGCACTATCTTATCAATGCCGCTCAGCACAAGAAGCCGGACGGTCATACCTGCCATATTGATGATAACCTCGGCTTCCTCTGCACAACAACTATACTCCGCCTTGAAAAAGACCCGGCAATCAGAAAGTATCTGCTTATGGGTATGAAGCACCATTGGGCTTACGAGCGTCCCGAGCACAGTATGCTGTTCAACGTAATTTACGGTGCATACACCGATGACGTTTGCGACCTTGAAATTACAGCCAAGGCAATGCGTGAGTATCCGATGGACCTTGTCCGCAGACCGCTTATCAATTCACTTCGCAAGGACCTTGTATACGACACCGAGCAGGAGCGTTGGGGCGGCGAAAAGCAGCTTAAGGAAGCTCTTGATATGGACGCAAGAATTGCCCACAACTACGATTCAAACGTTTTCAGACCCGATGAGGGCAAGCCGACCAATGCATCTAACCCCAGTTCATATCTTCTGCCTTATTGGTTTGCAAGATATAACGGACTTATCGAAGAATAAGATATGAATTATAAAAACCAAGGTGAAATCATTCACCTTGGTTTTTTGTGTGTATGTTTGTGTTATTTTAAAATTCACTTGCGTTATTCTTTATATATTTACCTGCAAATGTAAACAGGTCAATATCATTGGTGAGGTTTTTGAATTCTTCGTTAAGTCTGTTAACCGTTTCAGGTATTACAGATGCTTTTTCGTTTTCTTCGTCATAACAGGCAAACATTTCGTTAATTACTGAATAGATATCACTGTTGAGTATTTCCTTTGCGGCGGCAACTGCATCGCTCGTAAGCGGTCTGCTACTTTCTTTGAAAAAGGCTGAAAGCCCTAATTCCTTGGCTTCGCTTGCAAGGTAATAGAAGGCGTAAACCTTTCTTTGCACGTCGGAAAGTGCTTCGTAAAAGCTGTTTGTATCTTCGGTTTTCTGGCAGGCGGCCTCCATGTTCAGCGCAACACCCTCGAAAAGTTCGGCAGACGGTGCATTTGCTATTATTTCAGCAGTCAGCACCTTGTAGGCATCTCTTAATTCCTTGTTGCGCTTTGCTTTGGCTATAAGGGCGTTGACCTCTTTGCTGTGCCTGCTTGCCGCACCGAAAGCCTTTATACAAACGAAGATTGTGATTATTATAAAAATAAACAGTAAAACGTATAAATACCAGAAGTCACGTATGTTTTCAAACATTTAAAATCCTCCTAATTTATCAATCAACCAACAGCTTATAAATATCACTCTTTTTAAAACCTGTTTCCTTTGCGGTCTGCTTTGCGGCTTCGCTGGTGCCTACGCCGTCTGCAATCAGCCTTTTTGCAAGCTTTACGGCTTCTTCAAGTGTCATTTCTATGGTTTCTTCCTCGGGGGCACCGTCAACAATTATTACGTATTCTCCCTTTAGGTTGGCGTTTTCGTAATCCTTTGCCGCCTTGTAAAGCGTTGTGCGGCTGACACTTTCGTGGATTTTGGTTATTTCGTGTACTATTGCTATTCTGCGGTCACCGAAAACCTCTGCCATTTCTTTAAGTGTGTTTTCAAGCTTGTGCGGTGCTTCGTAAAAGCACATTGTACGTTTTTCGTTTTTGACTTCTTCAAGGTGTTCTTTTCGCCTGGGTTTGCTACCGCTTAAGAAACCCTCGAATGTGAAGCGCTTAGCACTCATGCCTGAAAGAGCAAGCGCGCTTACAAATGCACACGGACCGGGTACAACGGAAACGGGAATATTAAGGTTGTGGCAAAGGTCAACCAATTCTTCGCCGGGGTCAGATACAGCAGGCATACCGGCATCCGTCACAAGGCAGCAGTCTTCGCCGCTCTGAATTCTTGCGGCAATCTGCTCGCCGCGCTCTTTTCTGTTGTGCTCGTGGTAGCTTACCATGGGCTTTTTTATTTCAAATCGGTTGAGCAGTTTGACTGTAACTCTCGTGTCCTCTGCGGCAATAAAATCGCAGGAGGCGAGAGCCTCAACAGCTCTTGGCGAAAAATCGCCAAGGTTTCCTATCGGCGTGCCGACAATATAAAGTGTACCTGTTTTGTTTTCAGTTTGCATAGCCGCCGTAAATCCTTTCAAGTTCTTTTTTATCGTTCATATAAAGCGTTTTTTCTGTGATTAACGAGGGCTTTGCATCCTTTTTACCCTCAATAAGTACAAGCCACGGTGCGCTTTTTTCGTTCTTTGCAACAAACCGCAGGCGCTTGGGCTCAATTCTGTTTTCCCTCATTGAGTAGATTATATCTGTCAGCCTTTCGGGTCTGTGGCACATGCACATTCTGCCACCTGAGCGGAGTAACCATGCCGCCTGACGGACAATATCCTCAAGAGTACATCCCAGCTCACTTCTTATAAGTCTGTGTGGCTCATCCTCGCAGTCGTAACCGCTGCCGACCGGGAAGTACGGTGGATTGACCGTAAGTAAATCAAAGCTACCTGCGTTGATTTTTTCCCTTATCTGCTTCAGATCTTTATTTACTATATTGAGCCTGCCGTCAAGTGAACTCATTTCGACACTCTTTTTCATAAGTGCGCAGGCATCTTCCTGTATTTCAACTGCCGTGACAGGTTTAACAAGCTTATCCCTTAACATAAGCAGGGGAATTATACCGCAACCGCTGCAAAGGTCGCAGGCACTTTCTCTGTGCCTGACGTTGGCAAAATCATAGAGCAGGAAGGCATCTGTG
>JAZOMP010000116.1:0-8802 GCA_045654045.1 Acutalibacteraceae bacterium | reverse complement strand
AGATTTTTGTAATCACAGCAACGCACGATTACAAAGAAAAATGCAAAAAATACGTTGGTGACAATATAGAAGAAATGCCCGGTCTTTTGCGTGAAGAGCTTTATGATTTTTACGCTGAATTCGGGCCCGAACAGGCAATATCATCAAAACCCGAATATATGAGCTACATTGTTCAGCTACCTAATAACATCCGGCTTTTTGCTCTGAACGATGACAGAGGTGTTGAGGGCGGAATGTATGAATGGGTAAAAGAGCAGGCTGATGATGCACGCAGAAACGGTCAGTTCATCGTTGCGATGACCCACCATCCGATAATCCCTCCGTCACCTATGTACGAGCTTATAGGTAAGGGAGATATGCACCGCAACTATAAGGACAGAAGAAAAAAATATGCAGATATGGGTATTCAGTTTATGCTCACGGGGCACAGCCACACCCATAATATCGGCAGAATATTTTCTGACAGAGGTAACGCTTTTTACGCTATAAGCACTGGTTCGACCTGCGGTTACCCTGCCCCGATAAGAAAGCTCGAAATTGATACAGATAACAAAATTGTAAATGTTTCTACAGAAACGATTGATAAGGCTGATATCGACACCAAAGGTCTTACACTTAAAGAACACCTGAAAAGACAGCTTATCGGCGTTATCGGTGATATGATTAAAGCGGCAGGCAATGATATTGACACATTTGCATATATGGCAGTTGGTATCAGTATAAAACCAAAGCTTGTTTACCGCTTCGGCTGGATAATTAAGCCCATATTTAAATTTCTGAATAACGTAAAATTTTCAACCTTCGCCGCCTGGACAAAGAAAGAAACGGGACTCCGTAAGGAAGATATAAAATCAATCAAGGATGAAAAGGTAATTGATTTTATTATCAGCCTTGTTTCCAACCTCTTTTCGGGCGAAAACAATATGGATTTAACTGACCCGAAATGCAGAATTTACATAGGCTTTCTGCGAATAATAGACAGCATACTTTCAACGCTTAATATTGATTTGGGTAAGCTTATTAAGGTTGCACCCGATGCGGTTTCACTGCTTGCACCGCTTGCTTATAAAGGCGAATTTGATGCATACAGCACTAGCTTACCGATATTCAATTATGTTGACGAAGGCTCAAAACGTGAAGCACCGAAAACAACCGACCCGTTTGCTGAAATACCCAAGAGCAAAAAAGGTCCTGCTATTTTAGCAGTCGGTATATTGAGCATAATTGCACTTTTGCCGCTGATATTATTGCTGCTTTTATTCGGATTTATAAACAATCAGATAAAATACGGTAAAAAGATAAAAGGATAAGATTTATGCTTAACAAAATTATTGAAACAGTAAAAGAAGCAGGAAAGATTATACTTTCCGCACATAATCAGGAAAACACAATAACCGCCAAGGAAGGCAAGAAAAATTTTGTAACAAAATATGACGTTGCCGTGCAGGAATTTTTGTTTACCGAACTCGGCAAAGCCTTTCCCGAAGCGGAATTTGTCGGCGAGGAAGGCGAAAACAATCTTGAATGCTCTGCCCTTCGCTTTATAATTGACCCGATTGACGGCACAACAAACTTTATGCAGGATTACCGCTGCAGCTGTGTTTCCGTTGCACTGTGCAAGGGCAACGAAGTAATTGCGGGTGTTGTGTACAACCCTTACAGCAATGAAATTTTCAGCGCAGAAAAAGGCAAGGGTGCTAATCTTAACGGAGAAATAATTACAGTAAGCGACCGCCCTCTGTCGGACGGACTTGCACTTTTCGGCACATCCCCCTATCACCCCGAAAACACAGACGAAACCTTTGTGCTTTTAAGAAAGGTCTTTGATTTCTGCCGTGATATACGCAGAAGCGGCTCGGCGGCTTACGATATCTGTATGGTTGCCTGCGGAAGATGCGAAGTATTCTTTGAAAAAGAGCTTCAGCCGTGGGACGTTGCGGCAGGAACGCTTATATTGAAAGAAGCAGGCGGACTTGCACTAAACTACGAAGGCAATGAAATTGATTTTTCAAAGCCTAACGATGTAGTTTTCGCAAACCCGAAGGCATATGAAGAATTTGTAACATTACTATAAAAAACTGCCTGTATCGACATATGTCCGATACAGGCAGTTAAATTTTAATATACCGATTTCGTTTTAACAGAACACGAAACAGTTGAATATGAACATTCGCTTTCAAGGCTTGATACAGCGCTGATTACAATATCAGTAGGTATATTTTCGTAAACTTCTGCGGCAATAACCTTACAATCAAGCTGCGGCACTCTTCCACCGAAAACAACCGCACTTTCGTACTTGTTGCCACCGACGTATTCTTCAATACCGAGAGCCTTGATTTTCGGCATATTTGAACCGATTTTTCTTCCCTCGCCGAAGGCTTTGATTTCCTCCTCAATATAATACGTATCGTTGAAATACTTTATATCTGCCTGATTTGCCTTTGCAAATTCAAAAGCCTCATCAAGTGCTTCGTTGCTCATAGAGGTGTTGACAAGAACAACCGTTTTATTCATTCTGGCTGAAGCGGCTTTAAGCGCCTCCTGTCTTGTAGCGGGCTTACCGTCAACCGTTGAAACGGTAACACGCAAAGGATTATTGAGCGCGGCGAATCCGAAAGCACCGACTTTACAGAGAATATTAGCATTAGTCGGCTCACAGCGCACTATAGTTTTACCGGAGGTATGAACATTCATTTCGCAAAGCTTTGAACAACCCGTACAAATAGTCTTTGTTACCTTAGTTTTGAGCGGAACGTTCTTTTTAAACGGAACTTTAGGCTCAAGCGCACCGGTCGGACAAAGTGCGGCACACTGACCGCAGGAAATACAGCGCGAAGAATCAAGAGTGTTATTGAATTCGGGTGAAACAACCGTAATAAAACCACGGTTTACAAGACCGAGAGCCGTAACGCCCATAACCTCGTCACAAACTCTTACGCACTGACCGCAGAGTATACACTTGTCGTTATCGTGTATAAGGAAAGTATGTGTGGAATCCTTTCCGCAGAGTGTTTTTTCGCCGCTGTAAACAGCAGGATTTACATCGTACATTCTTGCGAATTTAAGAAGCTTACACTTGAAGTAATCAAGACATCCGCATTCAAGACAACGGTCAGCTTCTTTCTTTGCCGCTCCTTCAGTAAAGCCCAAAGCAACTTCTTTAAAATTGTGCTTTCTTTCTTCGGCAGACATTGTGGGCATTTCGGCACAGGGAACTTTTTCTCTGTCAGCCAGATCCTCGGCAGTAACCTGTTTTTCGACAACAAACGGCTTGCGATAGCCGACTGTATAGCCGTTAAGGTAGCTGTCAATAACATCTGCCGCTTTCTGCGCCTCGCCTATTGCGGCAATTGCAATTGATGCACCCTTGTTTGTAGCATCACCAACGGCAAAAACACCTTCAATATTAGTCATAAACGTTTCTTCATCGGCAACAATTGTGTTCTTTCGGGTTAGCTCAAGCCCGTCGAGTCCTTTAATATCAGTCTGCTGTCCGATAGCCATAATAACGCTGTCAACTTGGAGAATTTCGAACTTGCCCTCAACAGGAACGGGGGAACGTCTGCCACTTGCATCGGGTTCGCCAAGCTCCATAACCTGAAGCTTTACGGCATTTACCTTACCGTCAGCTCCGATGATTTCGGCAGGATTGGTGAGAAATTTGTAAACTACGCCCTCTTCCTCAGCCTCGTCAATCTCAATTTTTTCAGCAGGCATTTCATCTCTTGTTCTGCGGTAAACAACGTAAACCTCATCCGCTCCGAGACGTATTGCCGTACGGCAGGCATCCATTGCGGTATTACCGCCGCCGCATACAGCAACCTTTTTACCTATTTCAAAGGGATTACCTTCTATTACGCTACGCAGGAAATCAATACCGCCGTATACACCTTCAAGGCTTTCGCCTTCAACACGCATCGGACTGCTTTTCCAGGCACCGACAGCAACAACAACTGCATCGCTTTCCGCTTTAAGACTCTCGATAGTAAAATCAACACCGAGTGTCTTATTATTTATCATTTCAACACCAAGGTCTTCAATGAGCTTTATTTCCTTGTCAAGAAGCTCTTTGGGAAGCCTGTATTGAGGAATGCCGTAACGAAGCATACCGCCCATTTTCGGCATTTTATCGTAGATTTTAACGTTGTAGCCCTTTATTCTCAAGAAATAAGCAGCTGTAAGACCGCCCGGACCACCGCCGATAACGGAAACTGTTTTACCGTTAAGCGGCTCAAGCTCGGGAACATAGGTGTTTTCGCTCGCGATATCAATATCGGCAACAAAGCTCTTAAGATATGCTATCTGTATCGGGTCTTCAACAAGACCTCTGCGGCAGGCTGTCTGACACGGATGCGGACAAACTCTGCCGATTGCAGCAGGCAGAGGAACTTTCTTTTTAATAAGTTTAAGCGCTTCCTCGTACTCGCCGTTTGCAATAAGACCTACATAGCCCTGACAGTCCGTACCAGCAGGACAGGCAAGGGAGCAGGGCGCTTTACAGTCACCCGTATGGTTTGAAAGAAGCATATCAAGCGCAAACTTACGGGATTTTATAACTCTTTCGGACTTGGTGTTTACCACCATTCCGTCGGAGATTTTTGTTGAGCAAGCACGAAGAAGTTTCGGCACTCCTTCAACCTCTACAACGCAGATACCGCAGGCACCGTATTCTTCAATTCTTTTATCGTGGCAAAGGGTGGGAATTTCAATGCCGACTGTTTCAGCCGCTTCAACAATTGTCATACCGGGTGTTGCTTGAAATTCAACACCGTCAACGGTAACATTGAACTTATCAATCATTATTAAATTCCCCTCCTTATATTTTCTCTACCGCTCCAAAGCGGCAGGCATCCATACACTGACCGCACTTAATACAGGCAGTAGTGTTAATTGTAAATTTCTTCTTTATTTCACCGCTTATTGCGCCTACGGGACACTTTTTACTGCAAAGCGAACAGCCGATGCACTTATCCTCGTTGATGGTGTACTTGACCAGGTCTATGCACTCGCCTGCAGGACAGCGTTTTTCTTTTATATGTGCCTCGTATTCATCACGGTAGTATTTGATTGTTGTAAGAACGGGGTTAGGTGCAGTCTGACCCAGACCGCAAAGAGCGCCTGCTTTAATTTCGTTGCATGTATCTTCAAGCAGTTCAATATCGCCTTCCCTGCCCTCACCCTTGCAGATTCTGTCGAGAATTTCAAGCAGTCGTTTTGTGCCGACACGGCAATGTGTACATTTGCCGCAGGATTCTTTAGCAGTAAAATCAAGGAAAAAGCGAGCCATACCGACCATACAGGTGCTTTCATCCATAACAACCATACCGCCCGAGCCCATAATTGCACCCGTTGCTGAAAGCTTTTTATAATCGATTTCGGTATCCTGCATATCGGCAGGAATACATCCACCCGAAGGACCACCGAGCTGAACGCATTTATACGGTTTATCAGTCTTCATGCCACCGCCGATATTAAAAATAACATCTGAGAGCTTTTTACCCATAGGCACTTCAACAAGGCCGCCACGCTTGATTTTACCGGTAATTGCAAAAACCTTGGTGCCCTTACTGTCGGGTGTGCCGAGCTTTGCAAATTCTTCACCGCCGTTACGGATAATCCACGAAACGTTGGCAAAGGTTTCAACATTATTGATATTAGATGGTTTACGCCAATAGCCTGACTGTGCAGGAAAAGGCGGCTTAAGACGAGGCATACCTCTTGAGCCTTCAAGTGATTCGATGAGTGCGGTTTCCTCACCACAGACAAACGCACCTGCACCCGCTTTAATCCGGAATGAACAGGAGAAATCAGTACCGAAAATATTATTTCCGACTATACCCTTTCCCTTTGCCTGCTCAATGGCTCTTTCAAGGCGGATTATAGCAAGCGGATATTCGGCACGGACATAAACAATAGCTTCTTTTGCGCCAATTGCATAAGCGCCGATAAGCATACCTTCAATAAGGTTATGGGGGTTGCTTTCAATAACAGCTCTGTCCATAAACGCACCGGGGTCACCCTCGTCCGCATTACAGATGAGATATTTCTCTTCACCCTGACTGCTTCTTGCGGCGTTCCATTTGAACCAGGTCGGGAAGCCTGCACCGCCTCTGCCGGCAAGACCGGAAGCCTTGATTTCCTCAATAACTGTTTCCGGAGTCATTTCTGTAAGAGCCTTTTTAAGTGCGATATAACCGCCGTTGGCAACGTAGTCAACAATCTCTTCGGGGTTGATAACACCACAGCCGTTGAGCGCAATTCTTGTCTGAGAATCGAGAAATACCTTATCCTCTTCGCTTATCAGAAGCTTTTCAATTTTTGTAATATCATCGTCAGCAAGATAAGCGGCAATATTTTCGGTATCGCTTTCGGTAACCCTTACAAGTCTAGCTGTAAGAGTGCTGTCATCATAAATATCTACAATAGGCTCAAGGTAACACATACCGATACAGCCCGTAACAGTAAGATTAACGCTGACATTTTTTTCTTCAATTATATTTTTAAGGCTTGAAAAGACTTTGCCTGCACCTGCAGAAATTCCGCAACTACCCTGTCCGACTTTAACGGTAATCATTATTCTGCCACCTCCTTAATTGCCTCATCCTTAAGACGTGCAAGAATATCCCTTACCTTTTGGGGCGTAAGAGAGCCGTAGGTTTCATCGTTAATCATCATAACCGGTGAAAGCGAACAACAGCCGAGGCAGGCAACATTTTTAAGCGTAAAAAGACCGTCTTCGGTTGTTTCACCATCCTTGATACCAAGGGTATCAAATATTGTTTTTTCAAGCATAAGCGAGCCGTTCACGTGGCAAGCTGTACCCTGACACAACATAATCAGGTACTTGCCGACAGGCTTGAATCTGAATTGAGTATAAAAGGTAGCTACACCGAATACTTTTGCAGCCGGTATATCGGTTTTCTTTGCAATATAATTAAGTACATCGGCAGGAAGATAACCGTAGATTCCCTGTGCTTTCTGCAAAATTGTAATAAGACTACCAGGTATTGCGGCATAGTGTTCAAGTGTTTCATTAAGCAAGGATAAATCGCTATTGCTGCAATTACAGTTGCAAGACATATAATCACTCCAATTTAAAATACTAATTTATTATACTCTTTCCGTGAAAATAATCAAGCATTTTGATTAATCAAATAAGTAACGTTATATAGATAAGCTTTATTATTTAAAATATTTTTATTATTTAGGATATTTAAATGTATTTCTATTGAAAGAAAATAATAATTATGGTATTATTTTAAAATAAGAATAAATTTATTAATAAATTTTTTTCGATAGAGGTGGAAAAATGCAGGCTAACCAATCATCGGTTCTTGAAACAATAGAGCCGATTCAGGCACCTGTGCTTGACAAACAAAACCGCAGATTTTTGACTCCAAAGGAAATTGCCGCTTATGTTCTGACATCATACGGCACAAAAAACCTTAATGCATATGTAGATACGTGGAAACAGTATTTCCTGCTTAACTATACCGGTCTTTCCGGTTCGGCAATTGCGACAATGAATGCCGTTACAAGCGTATGGGATGCACTTGATGATCCTCTTTCAGGTATTGTTATAGACCGAATGAGAACCCGTTGGGGCAGACTTCGTCCTTTTCTTATTCTGCCTATGCCGATATGGGCTATATGTACAATGCTGTTCTTCCTCGTTCCGTATGCAATTCCAATGGCTTACCGTCCGATTTATGCAATTGTAATCAGTATACTCAACAGCATCGGTTGGTCATATTACAACGCATGGACAATTCTTCTTTACAACATAACACCTAATTTAAGCGAAAGAAACAATCTTATTACCGTTCAGAAGTTCGTCGAGCTTTTCGGTGTATGGATCCCGTCGATGGTTCCCGTTACAATTGACTTCCTGCCGGGTCTTACAGGCTGGTCTCAGGAAGGAATTTACGGTGGATTTGCATTTTTCTTTGTAGCAATTCTTGTTGTATGCTCATTATTTGCGTTCCGCAATATTAAAGAACGTGTTCCCATTGCCTCAAAAGAAGATATGGATAACGTTTCGATCTTCCAGTCAATCAAATATACCGTCAGCAACAGACCGTTGTTTGTTCTTATACTTTCAAACTTCTTCGGCAGCGTTAAAGGCATAGGCGGTGTAAACGAAGGCTTATTCTGGCAAAACTGCACCGGTAAATTGACAAATGGTACTATCTGCGGTCTTTTCACAGGTATTCCTAATTATATTGTAACTCCCCTCGCCCCTAAGCTTATCAAGCGTTTCGGTGCAAGAAATTGTGCAGCTATCGGCGGTATTTTCTCCGGCATAGCTTACACGACACTTTATATTATAGGATACACTCCGTTCGGCGATGAATTCAACGCAGCTAATCTTGCGTTTGTCACCTTTATGCTTACCGTATGCGGTCTTCCCAACTGCCTTATGGGCGTTTGCGGTCCCGTTCTTCAGGGTGACGTTTACGATTACCTTGAATGGAAATCGGGTGTACGCAACGAAGGACTTGTAAATGCCGTTCAGGGCTACGTAACAAAGCTTTCAGGTACACTTATCGGTGCTCTTTCCGGACTTGTTCTTGAATTCATTCACTACACACCCATTAAGGATATTGCAGGTAACATTGTTCCACACACTAATCCGTCAATCCTTCAGGGTATATGGGCTATTTTCTGTCTTGCTCCCGCAATTGCAAGATTCGGCTACGGCTTGTCACTGCTACTGTTCAACGTTCACGGTAAATTCCGTGAAGATATGCTTTCAGAGCTCAACGCAAAGCGAGCAATGAAAACACTTAACGATAAGGAAAA
>JAZOMP010000115.1:0-21901 GCA_045654045.1 Acutalibacteraceae bacterium | reverse complement strand
TTCGTCACCGAGAACGAGCTTCTGAAGGTCCTTACTTACCTTGCCGGGTGCCTTGCCGTATTCGCCCTTGATATATGCCTTTACTTCTTTGGAGATGTTCTTGTATCTCTCGCCGAGAAGAACGTTGAAGGTTGCCTGAACACCGACCATCTGGCTCATGGGAGTTACGAGGGGCGGATAACCGAGGTCCTCACGTACTCTGGGTGTTTCTGCAAGAACTTCGTCAAGCTTGTCGAGCTTGCCCTGTGCGGTGAGCTGTGCAACAAGGTTGGAAAGCATACCGCCGGGAATCTGGTAGTCAAGAGCGTCCGTTTCCGTTGCCATAACAACGGGGTTGAGAACGCCTTCCTCGAGGTACTTTGCACGAAGGGGTTTGAAGTAGCCGTTGATTTTTGAAAGAACCTTCGGGTCAAGGTCAACCTTGTAGCCCTGATTCTTGAGCGCGTAAACAAGTGTTTCCGTCGGGGGCTGGCTTGTACCGCCTGAAAGGCTGGAAATAGCTGTGTCGATTATG
This sequence comes from Acutalibacteraceae bacterium, assembly GCA_045654045.1. Lineage (GTDB taxonomy): Bacteria > Bacillota > Clostridia > Oscillospirales > Acutalibacteraceae > UBA8612. Next base: position 21,387 of record JAZOMP010000115.1, on the reverse strand, counting down.
TCTGCGCCTGCCTCAACAGCCTTCTGGAGTGTAATCATACCAAGACCTGTTGTGGAGTGTGTGTGGACAACAATCGGGAGCTTTACGGCACTCTTGAGTGCCTTTACAAGGTCGTATGCTTCCTGCGGAGCAAGAATACCTGCCATGTCCTTGATACAGATGGTCTGTACGCCCATCTTCTCGAAGCCCTCTGCAACCTTTACGTAGCTTTCAATGTTGTGAATGGGGCTTGTGGTGTAGCAGATTGTACCCGAAGCGATAGCACCGCTTTTAAGTGTCTGGTCAACTGCTACCTCAACGTTGCGAAGGTCGTTGAGTGCGTCGAAAATACGGATTACGTCAATGCCGTTTTCAACACTCTTAGAAACGAACTTGCGTACAACGTCATCGGGGTAATGCTTGTAGCCCAGAAGGTTCTGACCTCTGAGAAGCATCTGAAGCTTGGTGTTGGGACAAGCTTCCTTGATTGTGCGGAGTCTGACCCACGGGTCTTCGTTGAGGTAACGAAGGCAGGAGTCAAAGGTTGCGCCGCCCCAGCACTCAAGCGAGTAGTAGCCCGCTTTGTCGAGTTCGCCGAGAATACCCTTGAAATCCTCAATAGGCATTCTTGTGGCGATAAGAGACTGGTTGGCATCACGCAGGACGGTTTCTGTGAATTGTACTGTCTTCTTTGCCATATCTTTTCCTTTCGGAAGATTAAAACTCAACGCAAAAATCTTCCCATTTTAAATAATTTTATACATTGTTATTGTACCCTTTTTTTGTGTTTAATGCAATGCCTAATAGTTAAATTTTAGCATTTTTATAAGGGCAAAATTTATACAACTTAACAGTTTTGAGAGCGTGTGGGGAAATATGCATATAAATTGTAAATTTTTTATTAAATATTTAAAATATTATTGATTTTTAATAATTATAATAATATAATACAGCTGTATACGCTTTAAGAAGCGATTATAAGTTTAAAGGAGAAATACCAATGCCTGAATTCACCTACGAAATCGTTGAAACTCTCGGCACACTTTCCGAAACAGCAAAGGGCTGGACAAAGGAACTCAATCTCATCAGCTGGAACGGCAGAGAGCCTAAGCTCGACATCCGTGAGTGGGCACCCGAGCACGAGAAGATGGGCAAGGGCGTAACTCTTACAGAGGAAGAGGCTCAGGAAATCCTTAAGATTCTCGGCCAGCGCTACGCATAAGTTTCCCCGCATTTCTGCACTTTTTCTACATAATTCAGTAAAAACAGCTGCGTAAAGTGTACCTTAACGGTATGCTTAGCGTAGCTTTGTTTTTTATGCTTATTTGCCTGCAAATAAGTATAGTGACAAAAATTCTATGGAAATTTTGTCATATCGCACCCGAATGAAATTAGGGCATATCGCAATTTCAGGAACAGAAATTATATCGCATTTGCGTGAAACGCAAATAAATCGTCAAAAAACTTCAAAAAATAAAAATCGTTCTTGACTTTTACCCAAGGCAGAATATTAGAATAGTGCCGAAAGGGGGTTATCTTCTTGAAAATAAAAGAGATAACACAGCTTACAGGCTTAACCGACAAGGCAATCAGGCTGTATATTGAAAACGGCTTGGTTTCACCGAGTATATCGGAGGATTACAGCGGAAGAAGAAAAATAGACTTTTCGCAGGCTGATGCCGACAGACTGAAAAACGTAGCCGTGCTGCGAAAGGCAGGCTTTTCAATGAACGGAATAAAGCAGATAATCAGCGGCGGCGAGGCGGCTGAAAGCACGGTCAAAGCCTTTATAGAAGAAACCAAAGAGCAAATCGGTCAGCAGAGTGAAACGGTGGCAATACTTGAAAACGCAGATTTTGAGCAGGGTATAACGCTTGAAAGTTTGTGTGCTGTGCTTGTGAATTCCGCAGTGGAAAAACCTGTGCCGAAAGAGGATATGGAGCCGTCACTCAGCGAAAGAATTGTGAGGCAGGTTTTCAGTATTATCGGAGCTGTCGGTGCGATTTTAAGCCTGATTCCGGTCGGTTGGTTTATGTGGCAATGGTTCAGCTATAAGCATCTGAAGTTTGACGTCGGAATGGTTTGGTGGGCAGTTCTTACCAATTTATGGTTTGTCGTTCTTTCCGTTTTGTGGCTCGTACTATATCGTGGCAATACGGAAAATCGCTTCTTCCGCAGAAAAAATAAGATAAGAATTAAATCAAACATTGCTCTGTCTGCTTTGTTTGCAGGTGCTACGCCGTTGGCGGTTGTATGGTTTGTCTTTATGGCTTTTATTTTTGACGGAAATATCTACTGCGAAACAGACAAGCCTGAACACTATCTGGATTTTTACGACTCGGGAAGGGGAATATACAGAGAGGCAATCGAAATATTCCCGTCCGAGGTACCTAAATACGCCGAAAACGTAAAATATTATTACCGTCTGGACGGCGATTACTACGAGGTTTTTGCCGAGTGGAGCATACCCGGCTATACAACTTCCGAGGAAGAGATGAAAGCGTTTCTGGAAGAAATACACGGCGAGGATTATCACGGGCTGTTTGAAGAAATCAAAGCACAGAATTTTTATGAAGTAAAGAATATAGAATACGAAAAAGCAAAAGCAAGGGTGATTGAAAGCACCTTGAGCTTGCGCACCTTTACAGATTACGATATCGATTATGAAAATGGTAACTTTTTAGGGGCGGAGCTCGGGTATGAGGTCAATAAGATTTATCCCGTAAACAAAGGGGATTGGGTGTGCTATTTCTTCTACGGCAGTAATTTCGATTTTAGTAAAGATACAGGTGCTGCAATAGAACATTATCTGATTTTTGCATATAACGACAAAACGCAGACCGTTCGTTATATTTTATCAAAAGGCACAGAGCCTTATTTATATGAGATAGAGTGGTAAGAGATTGACAATTTTCGAGGTTTCCGTCCCACCCGATTTTAAAATTTTTAATGAATAATGAATGATGAATAATGAAAAATGAATAATTCGGGTGAGGGCGGAGCCCTCCCACAATTTTGCACTTTGCGTTTTGCATTTAGCATTATCAAAAAAAGCACCCATTCGGGTGCTTTTTTAATCGAGTAATTCAGCTATAATTGAATTTGAAACGAGGAAGCCTTCAGGGGTCAGGCGGATGCCATTTTTGTCGGAAATGAGCAATCCGTTTTTCTCGAAAGCTATTGATTTATCACGCATTTCCTGCGGAATCTCAAAGCCGAAGCGTTCCTTACAGCCCTCGTTTGTCAAGCCTTCGGTGAGCCTTAAACGAAGCATTGTGTATTCCTCAAAGCTGCCGCCTTCGCCGTCTTCAACGGGTTGCGCTCCGTTAATAAAAGCTGTGGCATCGTTCGGAAAATAAAAGCGTTTTCCGCCCCAAAAAGAGTGTGCCGCCGCACCTATGCCAAGGTATTCGCGGCAGTCCCAGTAAATGAGGTTGTGTCGGCTTTCAAAGCCCTCTTTTGCGAAATTAGAAATTTCGTACTGCCTGAAGCCGTGCTTTTCAAGCTCCTCACAGGCAGCGAGATACATTTCACAGCACTCGTCCTCGTCGGGTAAGTCGAGCAGCTTTTCTACCTTTTCAAAGGGTGTTCCCTGCTCAATTTTGAGCAGGTAGCTGCTCACGTGCTTTGCGCCGCTTTCGGTGCAGAAGGCTATGCTTTCCTTTATGCTGTCAACGGTCTGAAAAGGTATGCCGAGCATTAAATCAAGCGAAAAGTTGTCAATTCCGCCGTCCTTAATCATACTTACAGCCTTTTCGATTTCAGCCCTTCCTGCTCGTCGACCGAGCTTTTTGCGCTCCTTGTCAACGGCGGACTGCATACCCATTGAAATGCGGTTAACTCCCGAATTCTTAAGTAAAGCAATGTCATTTTCACTCCAGCCCTCGCTAAGGTCAAACGGGTTGCATTCAACCGTGACCTCGCAAAGGGGCTGTTTTTTTATTGTCCTTACAATTTCGGCAAGGCGGCTGCTGCCAAGCTGTGACGGTGTGCCGCCGCCGAAATATACGGTGGAAAAGCCGTTCTTCACGCTTTCCTGCCATATTATAATGTTTTTAATAATAGAGGCTGTGTATTCGTCCTTAGTCTTTTCATCTGCCGTGAAGGAATAAAAATCACAGTACGGACATTTTGAACGGCAGAACGGAACGTGAATATAAAGCCCCGGTGCATCAGCTCTCTTCATCGAGCTTAAGCACAGCCATAAACGCCTCCTGCGGTACTTCAACCGTACCGAACTGGCGCATACGCTTTTTACCTTCCTTCTGCTTTTCAAGCAGCTTTTTCTTTCTCGTGATATCACCGCCGTAGCACTTGGCAAGAACGTCCTTCCTCATAGCCTTTACGGTTTCACGGGCAATAACCTTGCCGCCGATTGCAATCTGAATCGGAATTTCGAACATCTGGCGCGGAATATTGTCCTTGAGCTTTTCAGCAATCTTTCTTGCTCTGCCGTAAGCCTTGTCAGAGTGGATGATGAAGGAAAGGGCATCGATTATATCGCCGTTGAGAAGTACGTCGAGCTTGACGAGCTTTGAAGGCTGATAATCAGAAATCTCGTAGTCGAAGGAAGCGTAGCCCCTTGTACGGGATTTGAGGGTGTCAAAGAAATCGTAAATAATTTCGTTGAGCGGCAGCTCGTAATGAATATCAACTCTGCCGTTGGTGATGTAGGACATATCCTTGAATACACCGCGTCTGTCCTGACATAAATCCATAACTGCGCCGACGTAATCGCTGGGTGCGTAAATGTGGGCGTTTGTCATAGGCTCTTCACAGGCGGTAATCAGACCGGGGTCGGGATAATTTGTCGGATTGTCGATTTCAACAATTGAGCCGTCGGAAAGGTGGATTTTGTAAATAACGCTCGGTACAGTTGTTACAAGGTCGAGGTTATACTCTCTTTCAAGTCTTTCCTGAATGATTTCAAGGTGAAGAAGTCCGAGGAAGCCGCAACGGAAGCCAAAGCCAAGTGCGCCCGAGGTTTCAGGCTCATAGGAAAGGGCGGCGTCGTTGAGCTGTAATTTTTCGAGCGCATCACGAAGCGATTCGTAATCTGCACCGTCTGCAGGGTAGATACCGCAGAAAACCATCGGGTTTACCTTGCGGTAGCCGGGCAGAGGTTCGGCGGCAGGGTTTTCAGCGGTTGTAACCGTATCACCAACGCGGGCATCGCCGACGGTCTTGATGGAGGCAGTAATATAGCCAACTTCACCTGCGGTAAGCTCATCAGTCGGCTCAAGCGAGGTTGCCCTCATATAGCCGACCTCGACAACGGTAAACTGTGCACCTGTTGCCATCATTCTCATCGTGTCGCCGGCCTTAATTTTGCCGTCCATAACTCTTACGTAAACGATAACGCCTCTGTAGCTGTCATATATGGAGTCAAAGATAAGCGCACGTAGCGGCAGGTTTTCGTCTGCCGTGGGTGCAGGAATATCCTGAACAATGCGTTCAAGCACCTGCTCAATGTTTTCACCCGTCTTTGCAGAAACGCGGGGAGCGATTGAGCAGTCAAGACCGATTATGTCCTCAACCTCTGCTGCAACTCTGTCGGGATCTGCAGCAGGCAGGTCGATTTTGTTTATAACGGGTACAAGTTCAAGGTCGTGGTCAAGCGCAAGGTAGGTGTTGGCAAGCGTTTGTGCCTCAACACCCTGCGATGCGTCAATAATAAGCACGGCACCGTCACAGGCAGCAAGTGAACGTGAAACCTCGTAGTTGAAGTCAACGTGGCCGGGTGTGTCGATAAGGTTAAGCTCGTACTCCTGGCCGTCTTTGGCCTTGTAGTTGAGCTTAACAGCATGTGCTTTGATAGTGATTCCGCGCTCACGCTCAAGATCCATATTGTCAAGCAGCTGCGACTGCATTTCACGCTTTGCAACCGAATCCGTCAGCTCCAGCAGTCTGTCCGCAAGGGTGGACTTACCGTGGTCTATGTGAGCGATGATTGAAAAGTTTCGTATATTTTCCTTGGGTACTGACAAAATGCCACCTCTATTAGTTCTTTTTCTTGGATTTTACAGCCTTGGGGGTCTTTACCTCGTCAAGGCTTATGAGAATAAAGGAAAGAGACCAGATAATTTCGAAAATGAAGATTAAAACGAGCGTTACAACGGCAGAAGAAAGCTGAAGTATTTTCAGCTCGCCCACAAATTCAAACAGTGAGCCTGCGCCGAGCATACCGGCTATACTTGCAATTGCATTGCCGGAGCCTGAAAGAAATGCATCGATAATCTTGTTGAGCGGAAGCTCGCCTGAAATGATGATATCCGTCATACCGTTGAACGAAGCAATTGTGCCGATAGCGGTAATTGCGCCGAGTACGCTGAACACAAGGTTTACCTTTTTTGCGTTGGTAAGTGCCGAGCAGAAGAAAACTGCAAGCACCATAACAATGGTAAGGCAGAGGAAAACAAGCGAGGTTATGGCAGGGGCTTTAAGCGGTTCAAGCGTTTTTATAACGTTTTCGGAAAGGCTGATGCTTTCGGAATTGAGCTGAATATTGTAGTCTCTGATAAAACTGACAATGTCATCAATCGAAAAAGCATCGTCAAAAAATCCGTCCGCAAAGCCAAGCTCCATAACGATTCTTATTAACTTGAGAAAGTACAGGGCGGGGAAGGCGAGCAACGCCGTCGCCGCCGCAACTATTCTGTAAAGAGCTTTCATTTCTGTTTACCTCATTTCCAGGAGGAGTTGAGCGCAACCGTTCTGTTGATAACAAGTGCGTCCGGTGTTGAATCTTTGTCAACACAGTAGTAGCCCTGGCGCATAAACTGGAACGTGTCACCCGGCTTGATGTCTTTAAGACCGCCCTCAATCTTACAGCCTTCAAGAACTGTGAGTGAATCGGGGTTAAGGTCATCAAGGCTTTCGGGAGTCTCAACGTTGTAAAGTCTGTCGTACATCTTGACTGTTGCGTCAACGCAGTCATCGGCGCTTACCCAGTGAAGTGTGCCCTTGACCTTTCTGCCGTCGGGTGAATCACCGCCCTTGGTTTCGGGGTCATAGGTACAGTGCAGGCAGGTAACCTCGCCGTTTTCGTCGGTTTCATAGCCTGTACAGGTTACAAAGTATGCGCCCTTGAGTCTTACCTCGTTGCCGGGGTAAAGGCGGAAATACTTCTTTACGGGCTCGGCCATAAAGTCATCCTGCTCAACATAGATGTTGCGTGAGAAGGTGGTTGTTCTCTTGCCAAGCTCGGGCTTGTCGGGGTGAACGTCAACCTCGATTGTTTCGGTCTGACCCTCAGGATAGTTGTCAATAACAACCTTAAGGGGTCTGAGGACTGCCATTGCACGGGGTGCGTTTGCGTTGAGATTGTCGCGTACGCAGGCTTCAAGCAGACCGTAGTCAACAACGCTGTGAGCCTTGGAAACGCCGACTCTGTCTATGAAATCACGAACAGCTGCTGCGGGATAGCCTCTGCGGCGCATACCGCAAAGAGTAACCATTCTCGGGTCGTCCCAGCCGCTTACTATGCCCTTTTCAACGAGCTCAAGGCACTTTCTCTTACTGGTCTGGCTGTAGTTTACGTTAAGACGGGCAAACTCAATCTGTCTGGGCGGCTCATCAAAACCGATCTGCTCAATGAACCAGTTGTAAAGGGGTCTGTGGTTTTCAAATTCAAGTGAGCAAAGGGAGTAGGTTACGTTTTCCTTTGCGTCGGAAAGGGGATGAGCAAAGTCATACATCGGGTATACGCACCACTTGTCACCGGTCTGGTGGTGGGTAACGTGAGCAATTCTGTAGATAGCGGGCTCACGCATATTGATGTTGGGGGAAGGCATATCAATTTGTGCGGGGACCACACGCTCACCGTTTGCAAATTCGCCCTTTGTCATTCTCTCGAAAAGGTCAAGGTTTTCCTCGATACTTCTGTCGCGGTAGGGGCTGTTTTTGCCGGGCTCGGTGAGTGTGCCGCGGTATTCTCTGATTTCGTCGGCGTTGAGGTCGCAGACGTAAGCCTTACCGTCCTTGATGAGCTTTATTGCACATTCGTATATGAAATCGAAATAGCTGGATGCGTAGTAGCATTCGTTCCACTTGAAGCCAAGCCACTCGATATCCTCCTTGATGGCGTCAACGTACTCAACGTCCTCCTTGGAGGGGTTGGTATCGTCAAGACGGAGGTTACATATACCGCCGTATTTTTCTGCCGTTGTAAAGTCAATGCAGATAGCCTTGGCGTGGCCGATGTGGAGATAGCCGTTGGGCTCCGGTGGGAAACGGGTCTGCACTCTGGTGTTGACACCTGCGGCTAAGTCTTCATCGATAAAATCGTGAATAAAGTTTGATATTACTTTCTCTTCTTCCATTGTTAATAAACCTCCGTGTATATTAAAGAGTTGAGATTGCGTTGTTGATTCTTGCCGTTACCTCGTCCTTGCCGAGCAGCTGCATAATTGCGCAAAGGTCGGGTGTGTTGGAGCGTGAGGTTACAGCCATACGGATTACGCCGGAAACGTCGCCGACGTGACCCTTGAAGGCTTCGGGAGTCTTCTTGTATTCCTTGACGTTGGGTGTGAAGCCCAGAGGCTCGCACATATCCTTGATTTTTGCAAACCATTCGTCCTTGCCGTCGGCAGGGTCGAAAACCTCAAGGTATTTTGTGAGGATTGCCTTAACGTCTTCCTTGTCAAGCTTTTCGTCAAACTTAAAGTCGGGAGTATAAAGAGCGTTGTAAAGGTAGCTTACGTAGTCCTTTACCTCGTTCCACTTTGCAATGTCCTTACGGGGCTTGGGGCATTCACGGTCTATGTTGAGCACGGCTGTTGAATAAGCGGGGTCTGCGGTAAAGATTTCAAAGAAAGCCTTGTCGGCAGCCTCTGCCCACTTTGCAACGTTTTCGTAAACCTGAGCGGCGCTCATAACGGAAATAACGTTTTTGCTTACGTCATTGAGCTTCACGAGGTCGAAAAGACAGCCGCTGGAGCTCATCTTCTTGAGGTTGAAGGGGAATTTTGAAATATCCTCTCGCGGGTTGGCTCTGCGCCAGTCCTCAAAGTTTGAGTTGATAAGGGTGAGCAGGTATTCGAGCACGCTTTCCTTCGGGAAGCCCTCGTCAACAAAGTAGCTTACTGCCGCCTCGGGGTCCTTGCGCTTGGAAAGCTTGCGCTTGTCGCCCGTTTCCTCGTCAATTTTAAGTACCTGCGGAGTGTGAGCGTATTTGGGAAGCTTGTAGCCGCAGGCACGGAAAAGCTCTATGTGCTTGGGTACGGAGGAAATCCATTCCTCGCCGCGGATAACGTGTGTTGTTCTCATAAAGTGGTCGTCACAGGCGTGGGCGAAGTGGTAGGTGGGTATGCCGTCGGACTTGAGAAGAACCTCGTCAATCGTGTTTTCGGGCATTTCAATTTTGCCCTTGATAACGTCCTCAAAAGCTATTCTCTTGTTTTCGTCGCCCTGAGAGCGAAGGCGGAGTACGTAGCTTTCGCCTGCCTTTATTCTTGCTTCCTGCTCTTCAAAGGAGAGGTCGCGGCACTTTGCATACTTGCCGAAGTAGCCCTTGATAAGTGCGCCCTCGTTTTCCTGCTTTTCACGAAGAGCGGTAAGCTCGTCCGCAGTACAGAAGCAGGGGTATGCAAGACCCTTTTCAACAAGGGATTTTGCAATTGTCTGGTAAATTTCAACACGCTTGCTCTGCGTGTAGGGGCCGTAATCACCCTTTTCGGTGCCGTAGCCGGTAACGCCCTCGGTAAAGCCTACGCCGAAATAGTCAAAGCCGCTTACGATCGCGGAAACGCCGTCGTCTATCTCACGCTTCTTGTCGGTGTCCTCAATTCGAAGGAAGGATACACCGCCCGTTGACTGTGCCGTGAGAATATCAACAAGTGCGCTGAAGAAGCCGCCGATGTGCAGGTAGCCTGTGGGGCTGGGAGCAAAACGGGCAACTCTTGCACCCTCGGGCAGGTTGCGGGGCGGATAAATCTTCTCGTAATCCTCGGGAGTTTTCGTAATCTCGGGGAAGAGAAGCTGTGCAAGTTTTTCATTGTTAGTCATTAGTTTCTTACCTCTTTATATTCAGCCGATTTTAGTATCTGCTTTATTTACAAGTTTGTGTTTTTCTTCCGCCTTGCGGAAATACGGGTCGGGTTTTGGCGGCGCAAAAACAGCGTTGAGAACAATATACGTTACGCCGAAGCCCGCCGCGGCACCAAGAATTATTGCAGGAACAAAAATTATGGATTGCTTTTGCGGAACTTTATCAACAACCTCACTGTTAATATAGTCCTGCTCCATTTCGTTGTAATTATCGTATTCATCGTAGTAGTAATCTTCGTTTTCAGCTTCAGCCTGTGCGGCGGAACTGAATATTAACGGCACAGAGAAAAGAATACAGAAAACACAAAGAATAATCTTTTTTACCATAGTGTTTTCACCGCCATCCATATAAGCTGACCTATTACGGCGCCGATTGCTGCGCCTGCTCCGAGCAGGGCAATGGTTTTGCTTGCACTCCTCGGGGGTACGCCTGCAATTTTACCCGTCTGTCCGTTCATAAACAGGTGGCAGGGCTGACCCTTGTATTCGCAGTCGAGCACCCACATCGGGAGAAGTATGTTTTTTACGTTCAGGCTTTCAACCGTGTGTGAAAGCTCCTGCGTTTTTTCGCTTGTGTAGTCACGCAGCGTTTTCTTTGTTTCGTTTACTGCTGACTGTTCAAGCTCGGGTCGCAGCTTTTCAAAAGCCTCGTCTGCGGAAAGTACGGCGTCCTGAATATCGGCTTTTGCAGTAAGGGAAGAATCGGAATCTTTTAGTCCCTGTAAATCGTAAGGCTCAAGAAGACTGAGCAGGGTTGAATCCACCTTATCGCCCGAAAGAACTAAAAGGTCGGTAAACTCCGATTTCAGCTCACGCTGAGCAGTAACGGTTGATATTTCCTCTGCTTCACGCTGCGTACATTCACTTTCAAGTGTTGTTGTCATTTCACAGTCAAATACATAAGCAGGAAAATAAACTGGCTTTACCCGTCCTTGCCTTGCCGCTTCGAAAACCTCGGTCGGGTTTAATTTGTTGCGTGAAACGTAGCGCGCAAATTCGTGCGATGCCTGCTGTGCAGTAAGTTCAAAGGGAATTATTTTTGTGTTCTGATCTGACATAGGTTAATCATTCCTCTGCCGTGTTATAGATGATTCTGTTAGTGGTAAACGTTGTTATTCCTCTTTCAAAAAGCTTTTCGAGCTTTGAGGGGGAGTCTATTGTCCAGCAGGCGAGCTTTATGCCTTTTTCGGTAAAGGCGTCAATCTCTTCCTGCGTACCTGCCTTGTTGCCGTTGAAGGAAACGCCGATTTCGGGTGTCTTTGCAGCGGTTTCAAGCGTTTCACCGTCAAGGTTATTTGTAAGCCAGTAAAGCTCAATGTTTTCTGTAATAAAGGTTGTTTTACCCGAATTGATAAATGAGCTTATATATTCAATCTGCTCACGGTCAAAGCTGATTATCATCATATCGGTGTTTCTGCGTGCGGCAATAAAGCTGAGCAGCTCGGGTATATGCTCTGTGCCGCCGTCTTTTATTTCGATAACGGGCTTCAACCCCTTTTCTGAGCAAAGGCTGAGCATCTGCTCAAGCGTGGGCACGGTTATAACGTAGGAAAGAGCATCCTTTAAGTTTTTACCCTCGTCAATTCGGCAGGAAATAATCTGCTTATAAGTAAGGTCACTGACCTTGCCTTCACCGTCTGTCATACGGTCGATATCCTCGTCGTGCATAAGCACCCACATACCGTCCTTGGTGCGGCGGATATCAAACTCCACGTAGCCGTAGCCGTATTCGGCGCTCTTTACTGCGGCCTCAAGCGTGTTTTCGGGGGCAAGCTTGTTAAGACCTCTGTGTGATATGAGCGTAACTGCGCTGTTGTCGGTTATATCTGCGGCAGAAAGCTCACGCACGCGGTTTTTGCCGACTGCAAGACCGATTATGAGGGAGATGATTACAACGAGCATAACTATGCCTGTTACAACAAGTCCTTTTTTAAATTTTTTGTTCAGAACAAGGTACAAGGTTATCAGTCCTTATATTCAAAGTAGATTGTGCGTACAAACGGGTCTGAAAGCAGGTCGTTTTTACGCTCGTAGCTTATTTCAACCTTCAGGCGGTCTGTGCCTTCCGGAATTATGCAGGGTATGGTAATTTCACCGGCTCTGCCTATTGTGAGCTTTTCTGCTGTTTTCTGCTCAACACCGTTGATTTTAACGGAAAGAATATTGAGCGAATAATTGTCGGTAAGGCTCTTTATGAGCATTTCGTTGCTCTGTGTACCGTATTCACCCGTTTTGCTGTCGGTAAAGCGTGCGTAAACACCGTCAAGTGGATTCTGCGAAAGCTCAAACTGTGGATATCTGCTGTCGGAATGAACGTCGGCAATGTTGTCTGTTAAAAGAAGTTCAAGAATGAGGCATCTTGTGTAGGGGTCAAACCAGGTCTGTGTGTGGTACTGCTCGTAAACAAACCAGGTGTTTTCGGGCAGATAACAGCCGGAGGCATCAACCGTGCCTGTCGGGGCAATGTGGTCGTGCGAAGTATCTGTGCAGACCGTGTTTTTCTGTGCGTAGTCCTTGCCTAATGTTTCACCGAAGACACTTACTGTCGCACCGCAGGTGTTGGTGGTATTGATAATAAAGTCGGAGTCAATCTGCTTGCCCGTACCGAGCTTTGTGCCGTAGTTGGAAATAATCTGAACGTTTACGCCTGCGGCTTGTGCGCGTCTTAAGCCTTCACCCATATTCGCCATACAATCGTAGTGCATTTTGTCTGCCTTCTTGATTATTTCGGCATTTTCCACGGGGTCAAGGTAAACGTCGCGAAGTTCGGTGTAGGTTTCGATGTCCATAAAATCCCAGACCGAGCCGAAATATATTGCGTGGGGCAGAAGCACCTCGTTGAAGGCTGTTTTTACAAGGCTGTTGAGGAATTCAGCGGGCAGTATTCTGCCGAGCCAGCGCAGGTCAAGCTCAATATTGAGCATAACGCAGGCAAAGCGGAGCAGCTCTTCAAGGTTGAAGTTTATCGGGTCTGCGCCGAGCAGCTCGGTTACAAGCGTTGTACCGCCCGTAGCAGGGGAATTGAGCACGGCGTTGTCAACCTTGGCTTCGGTGCCGTAGTAATAAAGGTAGGTTGCGGTAAGCTGACCGCCGTGGCTCATTGAGAAAATGTCAACCTTGTCTGCGCCTGTCTTTGCAAGCACGCTGTCAATAAATTCGGCAAGATGTGCGCTGTTGTCAATCTGGCTTCTGCGCCAGTCGGTGTTGAATACGTAAATGTATTCCTCGGGTACAGTCTGTGCCATTGTGCCTATAAAATCGTCCTGGAAGAAGGGCATACAGCTGCCGTCGAGTTCATCCTGAATATAAGCTATGCTTGCCTCCTCAACCGTACAGGGGAAAGAAACGATATTGTATTTTGAGGAACCGTCGGGCATCATTGAAATGTCGTCGATAAGCTCTGCGGATACTTCCCTGAACTCTTCGACAAACGGTGCTGTGTCGCCGTCGGCATATTTGGAAACGCTGGAAAGGATACCGTAAAGGTTGGGTATGAGCTTTTTGATAAGGTCACCGGCGTTTATGCCCCAGACCTGCTCTTCGGTCTCAAGCCCTCTGTCCCTGATAAGTATCGGTCCCGAATAGCCCTGAATGAAAATTACGGGGTGACCGTCCCATTCAAAGCTGAGGTTAAAATCCTTCTTTGCGGCTGCGGTGCTTGCCGTACAGCCGAATATCATTACAGCGCAAAGAATTACGCTGATTAATCTTTTCATTTTCATTTTCAGATTCATTTCCCTTTTAAAAATGTTGCCGGATTATTTTGCACAGAAGTAAACTGTTTTTGTGAAAGGAGAGGAAAGAAATTCGCCCTTGCGTGCGTAGGTGATTTCAACCTTGATGTTACCGCCCGAAAGCTTAGTGCAGGGGATTTCTATTTCTTCGCCGGGTGCGATAACGGCCTTTTTGTCAACCGTGAATTCACAGCCGTCTGCTTCTATGCTCTTTATAGTGATGCTGTACTTTTCGGAAAGGTTACGTACAAGAAGCTTGTCGCTTTCACTGTTGAAGAAGCCCGAGGTCTCGTTTGTGAACTTTGTGTAGATTGCATCTACGGGGTTCTGAGCAAGCTCAAACTGCGGATAATCGGGGTCGGAGTGAACGTCAACGATTTCGTCCGTAAGAAGCATCTTTACGATAAGGGGACGGGTGTAGCTGTCCCAATAAATCATACCGTGGTACTGGCCGCTGATAAACCACGTCTTCTCGGGCAGGAATGCACAGGAAGCGTCAATCGTGCGTGAAGGAGATATGTGGTTGTGTGTCGGGTCTGTACAGGTTGTATTCTTTTGCTTGTAGTCTGCGGGGAACTGTGTGCCGAATTCGGCAGTGTATGCACCCGAGGAGCAGGTTGTGTCAATGACGAAGTCTGCGTCAATTGCTTCACCCGAGCCGAGGCGTGTGCCGCAGTTGGAGAGTATATATATGTTTGCGCCTGCTGCTTCGGCTGCCTTAAGACCCTGGCTCATATTAGCCATACAGTCATAGTGCATCTTATCGTGCTTTTCAATCATCTTTGCATTGGTAAGAGGATTGAGATACATCTCCTTAAGCTGGGTGTAGGACTCAATGTCCATAAAATCCCATATGCTGCCAAAGGTCATTGCATAGGGCTGGAAGCACTCTACGAAAGCGAGCTTGAGCAGGTCGTTAAGGAATTCGCCGGGCAGAATTTTGCCGAGGAAGCGAAGGTCGGCTTCCGTCCGGAGAAGAACGTTTGCAAAGCGGCTGATTTCGTCCATATCGAAGTTTGCCGCACCGAGACCGAGCAGACCTTTTACAATTGAAGTACCGCCGATTGCGGGTACGTCAAGCAGGGCGTTGTCAACCTTGCCTTCTTTACCGTGGTAATAAAGATATGTTGCGGCGGTTTGTCCGCCATGGCTGAGCGCGTAGATATCGACCTTGTCCTTGCCTGTTATTTCAAGCACGTCGTCGATGAATTCTGCAAGGCGCTCGGAGTTGTCTATCTGACCCAGACGCCAGTCTGTGTTGAAAATATAAATGTTTTCTTCGGGAACATATTCGGCAATGTCGCCGTTGATTTCCTGCTCGGGAACAAAATCAGCCTTGTTGTTTGCCTTGAGTGTGGCAATTGAGGCTTCCTCTGCGTAGTAGGGATAAGGTGTAACATTGTATTTTGAAGTACCGTCGGGGTTACAGGTCATCTGACCGAGCTTTATGCTGACAAGATAGTCGATACCGTTGATGAGCAACGCACCGTCGCCGCTGATGATGTATGAAACAAGACCGATGAGAATCTGCGGCACGGCGGCTACGATACGGGTGGCGTCGAATTCAGCGCCGGCACCCCAGATGCCCGTTTCGGTTTCAAGACCTCTGTCAAGAACAAAGGGGGAGCCTGTGAAGCCCTGAAGGAAAACTACCGGGTCTCCGTCCCATTTTATTTCGTCTTCGCTTGCGTGTGCGCCGATTGCGACCGTACCGAAAAGCAGGGCGGCACAAAGGAGAATGCTTATGAGCTTTTTCATAGTCTGTTACATCCTTTCAGAAATTTTAAACGGCAGTTCAGTTGCTGTTCTTTTTGAAGTTCTTTGCAAGGAAAACAAGCGGTACAAAAATTGTAAGACCGATTGCCGCTGCTGCAAGATAGATATGCGGTGCGGGAATGTTTACTGCTGCGCCGTATTCGTTTGTGTACTGTGCCGTTGCGAAAGCGTTTGTAACCTTAACTGCAACTGCGGGACCGATGGTCATGGGAAGAAGCACGGAGAATATCATTCTGATACCCTGAAGCTGACCTGCCTTGTCCTCGGGTGTGAAGTCACGGATTGCAGCGTTGAGCATAATCATAAGCAGACCGTAGCCGACCATTGCAACGAGTGCGGAAAGTGCGAAGAAGATGATGTTTCTGTCTGCGAAGAATACGAGCACAAGACCGGCTACAAAGAATGCGGCAGAGGGGAAGAGGAAGGGTGCCTTGCCTTTTCTGTCGCTGAGGATAATGAATGAAACAAGTGTTGCAACACAGGCGATGACGACAACAACTGCCAGAAGTATAACGGGAACGGTAAGCTGAAGTGTGCTCATATCGATATAGTGTTCAACATAAATAAACAGATAGGGGAAGAACACCTGGCTTGCAACTGCGAAAATACCCATACATACGAGAGAAATGTAAAGGCTCTTGTTTGTCTTGATAACAGAGGGTCTGAAGCCGTAGGTCATTGTTTCGATAAAGCCTGCGGTTGTCTTGACACCCGTTCTGGATTCCTTGATTGAGAAAAGGCCGATAATACCGCAGACTGTAACTATAAGACCGAGACCGATGAAGCAGGCGGGATAGCCGAACTTTGCAGAAAGGCTGCCGAATGCCGCAGTAACGCCTACGAGAGCTACGACGGGAAGAATTGCGAGAACGGATTCTGTCTTTGATCTGTTGGAGGAAGAGGTGATGTCCGTAATCCATGCGTTGAAGGCCGCATCGTTACTGGTTGAACCCATAAAGGTCATAATGCAGTCCATAATGATAACGAGCATAACCGTTGCCGAAACAGCCGCAACGGGTGTTGTGCCCATAACCTTGGCAATATTTTCGGGCGAGATAAGGGCAAACGCCATAACCGTGAAGCCCCAGACAATATAACCGCCGCAAATAAAAATCTTGCGCTTGTTGATTTTGTCGCTCAGGCTGCCCATGAACAGCGTCGTGAGTACCGCTACAACGGAACTTGCGGTAACCATACGGGAAATGTCCTCGGGTGTGCCGCCGATTTCGTTGAAGAGGAAGAGGTTGAAGAAGTTGTTTTCTACTGCCCAGGCTACCTGACCCATAAAGCCGAAAAGGACTATATTCAGCCAGAGGTTACCTGTGAGCTTGCTGCTTTTGCTCATTGCTTTTTCCGCCTTTCGTGTTGCAGTACGGTATGACAGTTGCATACAGACATACTGCGAGTAATAAATAATTATTATATATAATATCAAAAAAATATTTAACAGTCAATGGAAATTTATTATTCAAAAAAAATTTTTATTTGTCGAAAAAAGAAGAAAATTATGTTTGATTTTTTCACAAACTATGCTATAATGTAATTAATTGTGAGCATTCACGATTATAGGGAGGAATAAAAATGGCATTGGAAAAGATTTTAATCGTAGATGACGATACAAACATCTGCGAACTGCTCAGGCTTTATATTGAAAAAGAGGGCTTTACCGTTGTGATAGCAAACGACGGTGCAACCGCCGTTCGTATGTTCCGTGAGCAGCAGCCCGACCTTATGCTGCTCGACGTTATGCTGCCCAAACTTGACGGCTGGCAGGTTTGCCGCGAGGTGCGCAAGTTCTCCGAAAAGCCTATAATTATGCTCACCGCAAAGGGCGAAACCTTCGACAAGGTTCTCGGTCTTGAACTCGGTGCAGACGACTATGTTGTAAAGCCCTTTGATACAAAAGAGGTTGTTGCAAGAATAAAGGCTGTTCTCCGCCGTTCAGGCGGTGCTGCTGCGGCTGTTGCCGTTCAGGAGGTTCACTACGACAAGCTTGCCATAAATCTCACGAACTACGAGCTTAAGGTAAACGGTGTTGCTGTCGATACTCCGCCCAAAGAGATGGAACTTATCTTCCACCTTGCCAGCAACCCGAACAGGGTTTATACCCGTGACCAGCTTCTTGACGAGGTATGGGGTTTCGATTACTACGGCGACTCCAGAACGGTTGACGTTCACGTCAAGCGTTTAAGAGAAAAGCTTGAAGGTGTTTCAGACAAGTGGGAGCTTCGCACCGTATGGGGTGTAGGCTACAAGTTCGAAACCAAGGAATAACTTTCACAAGCCTATGGTAAGGAAAAGGAACAGAAATAAAAGAAAGCGCGGTGCCGTATCAATCCGTGCAAGATATACGGCAATGCTATCGCTTATAATTCTTGCCTGCTTCAGTCTGCTCGGCTTTTCGCTTGCGGCTTTTGCGGGCAGTTACTGGTATTCGCAGAACGAAACCCTGCTCAGCGAAAATGCAAAGAGTATAGCCGAAACCTCCTCAAGCCTGCTTTCCGGCGGCTATATTTCAATGTTCGGCGACGGTGACACCTCGCTTGCAATGCTCTGCTCTTCACTCGGCGTTATTGCCGACGCTATAGATGCAGACGTTTTTATCTGCGATACTACGGGTCATATAATCGTTTGCCGTGACTACTTTGTTCACGGTGTTCTTGTCGGCAACTACTGTGAAATTCACGACAGTCTCGTTATGACTAAGGAGGCTGTTGAAGGCGCTTCCGGCGGTTCATATTCTACGGTAAGCACGCTCGGCGGTCAGTTCAACGGTCTGCAGTATATCGTAGGTGAGCCCGTAAGGGTTGCCGGTGTCACGGTTGCAACCGTTTTCGCTGTTGCGCCGGTAACGAATTCGGTTATATCGTTTGTTCTGCCGATTATTGAGCTTTTTTTCTTTGCGGTCGCCATTGCTATGGTTTTCGGTATTATAGCCGTTTACCGTACCTCACGCAGCTTTACAAAGCCGCTTGAACTTATGGCGGATGCTACAAGAAGCTATGCCTCGGGTGACTTCAGCCCGAGAATAAATATAGAGCGGAACGACGAAATAGGTGAGCTTGCCACCGCTTTCAACACAATGGCAGGAAGTCTTGCTCAGCTTGAAAGCTCAAGGCGAAGCTTTGTTGCCAACGTTTCACACGAGCTTAAAACCCCGATGACTACTATCGGCGGCTTTATTGACGGTATGCTTGACGGCACAATTCCGCCTATGGAGCAGGACTATTATCTGCATATTGTTTCTAAAGAAGTGAAACGTCTTTCAAGGATTGTTGTTTCGATGCTCAACCTATCAAAGATTGAAGCGGGCCAGCTTGAGCTTAACTTCACCAAGGTAAATCTTTCCGATATGGTGCTCGGTACATTCCTGAATTTTGAAAAGAAAATAAACGACGGTAAAATTGATATAAGAGGCATTGAATTTCTCGGTGCGCACTATGTCCGTGCGGACAGCGATATGCTCGGGCAGGTTATTTATAACATTGTTGACAATGCGGTGAAATTTACTCCGGAGCACGGCTATATCAGTGTAAGCATTACCGAAAACGACGGCTTTATCGAAACCGCCGTTACCAACAGCGGCACAGGTGTTGCACCCGAAGAAATCAATATGATTTTTGAGCGGTTTTATAAGGTTGACAAATCCAGAAGCTACGATGCAAAGAGCACTGGTCTGGGCTTATATATTGTAAAAAACATACTCGACCTTCATGGCGGCTCTGTTTCCGCCACGAGCGAAGAGGGCAGATACACACGCTTTGTGTTCCGTCTGCCAAAATAAAAACACATGAAATTTAAAATTTGTTCACATCTGCGAAAAGTGAGCATAATACACAGTGTATAGACTGTAAATGCAATCTTTTACACAAGGAGTTATTGATTAATGAACGACAGAGAAAATATTTTCGGCACAGACGTGCCCGAGGAAAACACACAGCCTGAGATGCTTGAGCCCGAGGAGGAAAGTGCGGAAAGCATAGCGGAAAAGTATATCGGCGAGCCGGTTGTTGAGGCTCAGCCTGTTGAGGAAAAGCCGGAAACACCGCCTGTTTACGGCGCTTATACGCCGCCGCCCTATCAGCAGTGGCAGCCGCAGTATTCCTATCAGCCGCCTCAGGACAATGAGCCGCAGAAGAAAAAGAAGAAGGGCAGAAAGGTTTTCTGCATAATTCTTGCACTTGCTCTTGTAATTTCGGCGGTTGCAATTCCCGTTTCTCTTCTCAGAGACAACGGAAACCCGGACGGTGGCTATCAGGGTACTGATCAGGGACAGTCTAACGTAGTTGATGAAAATGCGCCTGAGCTTGAAATTGAAAAAGCACCGGCAGATACAAGTAAGAACAACGGCACCGTGCTTTCCCCGGTAGAAGTTTACGAAAAAATTGCAGACATTAATGTTGCGGTTATGATTTACAAGAGCGACAGCCTTTACACAGAGGGTACAGGCATCGTTATGGGTCAGGATAAGACAGGTAAGTATACCTATATCATCACCTGTGCTCACGTTATTTCCGACCCCGGTATTGAAGCTGTTATTCAGCTTGAGGACGGCACACGCTACGATGCCGTAATTTCCGGCTATGATGCAAGAACAGATATAGGTGTGCTTAAAATAGAAGCAAAGGGTCTTAAGGCGGCAGAATTCGGCGATTCCGATTCGCTGAAGGTAGGCAGCACCGTTTATGCAATAGGTAACCCCGGCGGCTCGGCGCTTTTCGGTACGTTTACGGACGGCAGAGTTTCCGCAATCGGCAGAAACATCACCAGCAGCATCGGATACGATATGGTCTGTATCCAGCACAATGCGGCTATCAGCCCCGGTAACTCGGGCGGCGCACTTGTCAACGAATACGGTCAGGTAATCGGTATCAACTCGGCAAAAATTGCCGCAACCGAATACGAGGGCATTTCCTTTGCAATCCCGATAACACAGGCAAAGGATATAATTGACAAGGTTATTGCCTACGGCTACGTGCCCGGCAGAGCAAAGCTCGGTATTTCCTACGTTGCAAACGATTCCTCCGCAATCAGCGGCATTTATGGTATGGCTGTCCAGATGATGGATCTTCCCAGCGGCTCGCTTGTTATTTATTCAATTGATAATAACAGCGCCCTTGCCGGCACCGAGGCACAGCCCGGCGATATGATTATTTCCGTCAACGGTAAGGACCTCGACAAGGCGGACGTCCTCCTTGAAACTATAGAGGATTCTTCCGTCGGCGACGTGCTTACTCTCAAGCTTTTCCGTATCACCACCACGGGCGGCAGATATCATACCGAAGAGCTTACAGTCAAGGCAAAGCTTATTGAAGAAAACAACACCAAGGTTGAAGAAACCACAACCGCAGGAGTTTACGGAAACGAAGATTACGGCTTCGGCGGCTACGATTTCGGCTTTGACTTCGGATTTTAATTAAAGGGTATCTTTGACTTTCCAAAGACACCCCAAAGCAAAAAAATTAAGGGGTAAAAATTTAAATGTACGACAAATCGGTTTTTGAAAAGACAAAATATTTTATCATTGATATGGACGGCACCTTCTATCTCGGTAACTCAATTATTCCCGGTGCCGAAACGTTCATTGAAAAGCTAAAGGAAACCGGCAGGGATTTCCGCTTTTTCACAAACAATTCCTCAAACAATGTTGAGGTCTGCTGTAAAAAGCTTGAAAAAATGGGCTTCCCGGTTTCTGAGGAAAAAATTGTAATTTCCTCTCACGTTACGATTGATTATCTTAAACGCAATCATCCGGGCGCAAAGGTTTACCTTCTCGGCAACGAAAGGCTGACCGACGACTTTGTCAGGGCAGGTATCATTCTTACCGATGAAAAGCCCGACGTAATTGTTC
>JAZOMP010000114.1:0-3365 GCA_045654045.1 Acutalibacteraceae bacterium | reverse complement strand
CAAGAAGAAGAACGGAAAGAGCGCTTACGATAATGTTCTTCTTGCAGGAGGATGCCTTTGAGGAGCAGAAGCATCTGCCGAAGTTGAGGATACCCATAACAATTGAAAGAACAAGAAATACAATTGAAAGAGCAAACATAAGTACGGGTGTACCGAGAACGGAAGAGCCGATACCGCTTGTAATAAGGTTGATATCAAACAGTTCCATAAAGTAGTCCATAACGATTGTAAGGATATTTACGTTGATATCCTTTGCAGCCATAAAGGGACCCTCTGCAATAGAAATCTTTGCAAGGGGAAGAAAAAGACCTGCAACGGGGATAATAGCAAGGATAAGTCTTGCAATCTGGCGCTTGCCGCCAATGCAGGAAGCCTTGAAGCGGTCAAGACCCTTCTGGAATTTGGCATGCTCTGCCTCTGCTTTTTCAGCATCCTTGAGGAGGCTTTCCTCCATACCGTAGTATACCATATTGACGCCGCACTTGGGACACTCGGGACGCCAGTCTGTTAATTTAAGGTGGGCATTACACTTAGGACAATTTGCCATGATGTTTCCTCCGTTTTTATGGATTTGTGTGCACACGGGCACAATAATATACTTAATTGTTATTTATAATAACATATTCTGTTTTTAAAATCAATAACTTTTTATGTAAAATATTATAAATCAGACAATAAAGCCGCCGTCAACACTTAAAACCTGTCCTGTAATAAAAGAAGCGTCCTGAGTTGCCAAAAAAGCAACCGCATTTGCAATTTCCTCCGGCTTGCCTATTCTGCAAAGCGGAGTTTCATCGGCTAAAATTGACAAATCCTCGTCTGATAGGTTAGAATTCATCTTCGTATCAACCACGCCGGGTGCAACGCAGTTAACCCTGATATTGCTCGGGCCGACCTCTTTTGCAAGTGCCTTTGTAAAGCCGATTAATGCCGCCTTGCTTGCCGAGTAAAGCACCTCACACGAAGCACCGCTTATACCCCACATTGAGGAAACGTTTACAATACTGCCCGAATGTGCGGCTATCATATCCTTTAAAGACTCACGGCTGCAGTTGACTGCGCTTAAAACGTTTGCACTGAAAAGAAAATCGTAATCTGCCTGTGTTGTGTCGGTAAAGAGCTTCTGCTGTGCAACGCCTGCGTTGTTTATAAGTATTTCAACCGCACCGAGTGTGCTTCTTATTTCGGCAAACATAGCCTTTACCTGCGCCTCGTTGCTTAAATCGGCACAAACACAAATTGCCTCACAGCCTTTACTGCGAAGCTCGTTTGTAATTTCTTCTGCCGCCGTTATATTCTTGTGGCAATGGACGGCAACCTTGTAACCCTTGTCGGCAAAAAGCCGTGCACAGGCGCTGCCGATGCCGCCGGAAGCGCCTGTGACCAGAACTGTTTTATTCATTTGTTTACATAAGACCTTCTAAAGCACCGAGGCTGCCTGCCATACTGCTGAAGTATGCTTCTGCCTGCTCCTCGGTCATTACGCTATAGCCCTTGACAGAGAAAACCTTTTCATCAACCTTTGAAGAAAACTCGGAAACCTTGATAATAACAGATTCGCCGGAGTCGGTAATCATTTCAATTCTCTTGAGCTGCTTATTGCTGTTGAAGTAATATTTGTTGATGTTGTTAGCGTCACCGTATTCTTCACAGATATAGGTGTTGCCCTTGAGAGTAACCTTGGTTGTGTTTACATAGGTAAGGTTATTGGGGTCGATTATATCCCACAGGCCGTCCATAGATGCTGTTGTTGAAGAAGCATCCGTGCCGTCGATATCGCCGGCTTCAATATATGCTTTAGCTCTGGGGAAAACGTAATACATCTTATTGTTTGCCATAAGAAAACGAAGCTGGAGAGGACCGAAGCCCATTTCCATAGCGGTGTTGTTGCCCTTGCTGTACATTTTGAATGCCATGCCGGATTCAAAACCTGCAATTTCGCCGGTAACAAAGGTAGCGTTGAAGGTAAATGACTTCTTGTCCTTGATGTCGAGAATAAGGTCTTGCATAAGAAGCTCTTTGGGCTTGCCGTCTTTGTCAAGCTCAATTTCAATGTCAGTACCCTCGGGGAAGGTTTCGTTTTCGTAGGATTCCGTTACCTCTGCAGAATTATCTGCGGAAGTGGTTTCGTCCTGCTTACCGTCATCCTTTGTTGTGGTTTCATAGGGCTTTGTAACGGTTACAACTGTTGTAAGAACTTCGGTCTTGACTTCTGTTTTGCCTTCCTTGTCAGTTACTGCTTCGCCCTGCTTGTCAGTAACAATTTCTGTTACGATTTCTGTTACAACCTCAGTAATTTCTTCGTAAACCTGGCCGTCCGCACCAATAACGGTGGGATTTTCAGGCTGCTCAGGTTCCTTTTCGCCGCAGGCGGCAAAAGCAACAAGCACTACCGCAAGAGCGGCAAGAATTGCAAGTATGTTTCTTTTTTTCATTTCTTATATCCTCCATGTTGATATAAATGGTAAGGTGATAATTACAATTCACCTTGATTTTATAATAATTTATTTTCCGGCAAAAAGTCAAGCGTTACGGGCAACTGTTAATATTTGTCACGCAAAACTTTTCTTTTTTGCAACAAGTCTGACATATTATTCGTCGTCCCTGCTCTGCCATCTGCCGAGTATGCGCCTTTCTTCCTCTTCCTCACCGTCTTTTTCTACGGGGCGGATTTCAACCTTTAGCTTGCCGATTCGCTTGTCTTCAAGGTTGAGGATGGTGAAGTGCAGGTTTTCGTAGTCGATTTCGTTCATTTCGCCGTCCTGCGGAAGATAACCGAGAAGGCTGATAACAAAGCCGCCTATTGTGTCGTACTCGTCCTCAGGCAGGTTGACTCCTACGTGTTCGTTAACCTCGTCAATTGAGGTTGTGCCGTCAACGGTGAAGGTGGTTTCATCAATAACGGAAAATTCTTCTTCCTCGTTGTCGTATTCGTCCTGAATATTGCCGACGATGGATTCAACAAGGTCTTCGAGAGTTACAATACCTGCTGTGCCGCCGTATTCGTCAACAACAACAGCCATCTGTGTTCTGCGAGCCGTCATTTCCTTGAAAAGCAGACCGCATTTCATACTTTCGGGCACAAAGAACGGCTCACGCATAACCTTGCGCAGGCTTTCCTGCTTGGGCAGAGAAGAACCGATGTAGCCGATAAGGTCCTTGATGTATACTATGCCGATAATCTTGTCAAGACTTTCCTCGTAAACGGGAATTCTTGAATAGCCTTCCTTGTAAGCAACTTCGACAACCTCATGCACGGGGTCATTAACCTCAACGGCGGAAACCTCTGTGCGGTGTGTCATAATATCGCCTGCGTCAATGTCGTCAAACTCGAAAATGTTGTTAATCATTTCCTTCTGGGCGTC
>JAZOMP010000113.1:0-6029 GCA_045654045.1 Acutalibacteraceae bacterium | reverse complement strand
CTATGACCTTCTTCTTACCCATATAGGAGGCAAGGAGAGCTTCGCCCATACAGTGATTGAGCTTGTGTGCGCCAGAGTGGTTAAGGTCCTCACGCTTTGCGTAAAGCTGTACCTTGCCGCCGAGCGCATCGGACAGTCTTTCAAGGTGGGTTACGGGTGTGGGTCTGCCCTGGAATTCCTTGCGGATTCTGCGAAGCTCAGCAATAAACTTTCTGGACTGGCAGATTGAGTAATAGGCTTCGGTAATCTCAGCCATAGCGGCCTTTAATTTATCATCAACGTATACTCCGCCGTACTTTCCGAAGTAACCGTTTTCATCGGGATAGTTGTTAAAGTATGTGTCAAAATCAACGTTGTTTAATTTCATTGTTCTTTCTCCTTAAATATATTAAATGTAGTGTGGTTTTTGAAATTCAGCTACGCCATCGTTTTGTTAAAAGTATCATAAAATCACTTCCGTAAATAAAAAATCCCCGACAGAAATAAAACTTTCTGTCAAGGACGAATAATCTGTTATCCGTGGTGCCACCTTGATTCACGCTTTGTGCGTGCACTTTTAAGAGTACCGTCATACTCCCGACAACTAACGTATGTCCTCACGTTGCAGAATACTCTGTACAAAAAATACATTTGACTGCACCCTCAGCGGTCCATTTGACGAACTGTTTCTTGCCCGGATTTCAGCTGCCCGGGCTCTCTGTAAAGGCATTTTTCGCCGTTATCTCCGCCTCATCGGTTTGGCTTATAAAATTTATATTATTATATTACTATAAACTAAGGTTGTCAAGAAATTTTTTCATTTCGACAAACGGTAATTTACACATCACTCCGTCAGATTAAGCAAGCTGCCAAGCTCATCATAATTGTTCCGGAACAGGAAGCCTTTGATCCCGACGCTTTCTGCACCCTGCACGTTGTCTTCTCTGTCATCTATAAAGAGACACTCTTCTGCCTTTAAATCGTGTTTTTCGAGCAGATATCGGTAAATTCTCTCATCCGGCTTAATGATATGAATATCGGCAGAAACAACGTAGCCATCAAAGAAATCAAGGTCGAAGTGCCTGGTGAAATAGTTGTAAAAATCCTCGCTTGCGTTTGAAAGGATAAACACCTTATATCCGTTGCCTTTGACCTTCTGCAGGAATTTTTCTGCACCGTCAAGTGGAATCATAAAGTTGTGCCATATGTCAATGCACTTTTTTAAATCCTCGTGATATTCCTGCGGTATTCTTTCCGAAACACCACTGTAAAGCTCTTCAAGCGTAATGTTGCCAAGGTCACGCTGTATCCACTCCTCACCGCCGTACAACTCTTTTATAAGTATTTGCTTAGCCCCTTCGCTGCGACAGGCGGCATCGAGTTGAGTGCATGGGTCAAAGTCAAGCAGCACGTTGCCCATATCAAAAATAACGTTTTTAATCATATTTTATCACCGTTCTTGATTATAAAACTTTTTTTGGTAAAAATAAAGCAAATATTATTTTTTTATTAATTTTCGTTATAGTTCTGCAAAAGAAATAAAAATGCCTTTGTGTCGGTTATAATGCACTCAAAATCCATAATATGACATTTTTCGTTAAAGTGAGGATTTTAATATGAGTATAATGAACGTGTTTTCGTTGCTTGGCGGTCTTGCGTTCTTCCTTTTCGGTATGAACACAATGGGCGACGCACTTGAAAAGAGCGCAGGCAACCAGCTCAAATCAATTCTCGGTAAGCTTACCTCGAACAAGTTCAAGGGCTTTATTCTTGGACTTGTCGTAACGGCTGTTATTCAGTCCTCTTCGGCAACAACCGTTATGGTTGTCGGTTTTGTAAACTCCGGTATAATGCTCCTCAATCAGGCTGTAGGCGTTATAATGGGTGCTAACCTCGGCACGTCAGTAACGGCGTGGATTCTCAGTCTTGCGGGTATCGAAAGCGACAATTTCTGGATTTCAATGCTCAAGCCCGCTTCCTTTACGCCTATCCTTGCTTTTATAGGTATTATCCTTTATATGTTTGTCAAAAAGGCAAAATATAAAGATATCGGCGTTATTCTTATCGGATTTGCCGTGCTGATGTTCGGTATGGAGGTTATGTCCGATGCTGTTGACCCGCTTGCGGAAAGCGAGAGTTTCCAGAAGATACTTATTCTGTTTACCAATCCTGTTCTCGGTGTAATTATGGGTACGGTTGTTACCGCCGTCGTTCAGTCTTCGTCTGCTTCGGTCGGTATACTTCAGGCACTTACTCTTACTGGCAGTATAAGCTATATGACCTCTATCCCGATTATTATGGGCCAGAATATAGGTACCTGTGTCAGCGCTATTATTTCCTGTGCCGGTGCCAACAAAAACGCAAAGCGTGCCGCATTTATTCACCTTTATTTCAACGTTATTGCAACGGTAATTCTGCTTACTGCTTTCTATATCATTACGTCAATTGTTGATATCCCGGTTCTTAACGATGCAGCAAATCCGCTTGGTATTGCCGTTGTCCATACGGGCTTTAAAATTGCTGCTCTTGCTATTCTTTTTCCGATGTCGAATCTGCTTGTCAAGCTCGCTTGTCTTACCGTTAAGGATAAGGGCGATGAAGAAAAAACAAACCTTCTCGATGAGCGTCTTTTCAATACTCCTGCCGTCGCTATTGCACAGAGCCGTAACGTTACCGCCGCAATGGCTCAGATCAGCCGCTCTGCAGTTGATGACGCTATAAAAGCTCTTACCAATTTCGATGAAAAGCTTTCTGAAAGAGTCCGTAAGGCTGAAAAGCAGGTTGATAAATATGAGGATACTCTGGGCGAATATCTTGTAAAGCTCAGCACGCACAGCCTTACCGATGCGGACAGTCGTGAGCTTTCGATGCAGCTTCACCTGATAGGCGATTTTGAGCGTATCAGTGACCACGCTCTTAACATTCTTGAATCAGCAGAAGAGCTTAAGGATAAAAAAATGTCCTTCTCCGGACCTGCGAAGAAGGAACTTGAAAATATCATTAAGGCGACAAGTGAAATTGTGGATATCGCAACTGCCGCTTTCGTCGAGAATGACCTTGAAAAGGCTAAGCTTGTTGAGGCTCTTGAACAGGTTATCGACGAACTTAAAAAGCGCATGAAAAGCGGCCATATTGAGCGACTTCGCCGGAACGAGTGCACGATTGAACAGGGCTTCGTTTTCAACGACCTTATTACCAATCTGGAACGTGTTTCGGACCATTGCTCCAATATAGCCGGTTGTGTAATCGAAACAGCAAACGACCGTTTCGATATGCATAAATATCTTCGTAACGTCAAAAAGAATAACGAGGATTTCGACAAAAACTATAATATGTTTGCGAAGAAGTATTCAGTCAATTAAATAATTTCACCATAACAGCTGTCGGAATCGGCAGCTGTTATTTTTACTGTATAAAAGCTTGAACATTCTGCACCGCTTTTTATTGTTACGGGTGTGTAGTTTGCAGTATAGCCTGAGCAGCTGCCGTCATCTGCCTTTGTTTCCGCAAGCACCTCAACTGTTTTTCCGATTTGTGAACTGAGGAAGGCTTTGCGGATTTCGTTTGCCGCGTCTGCCATTGCCTTTGCTCTTTTCTGCTTTGTTTTGCGGTCAAGCTGATCCGGGAATTTCGCCGCCCTGGTGCCCTCGCGCTGCGAGTAGGGGAATACGTGTACTTTTTCAAAGCCGATGGTCTTTACAAATTCCAGCGACTCGGCAAATTCCTCATCTGTTTCGCCTGCAAAGCCAACCATAACGTCAGTTGTGATTGTACAGTCCTCAAAGTTGGCTCTCAAAGCCTTACATATGCGCTCATATTCCGGTGCATCGTAGTGCCTGTTCATTCGCTTGAGTGTTTCTGTACAGCCGCTCTGGAGCGAAATGTGAAACTGCGGACACAGCTTTTTCTGCTCCTTGAGACCTGCTATCATTTCGTCTGTCATATGGTCGGGTTCAAGTGAGCCAAGGCGAACTCTTTTAATTTTTTCAACCTCACATACAGCCTTTACTGCTTCACAAAGCGTAAGAGCGCAGTCTGTACCGTAAGAGGAAAGATTAATGCCCACAAGCACTATTTCCTCAAAGCCGTTTTCAGCAAGCGCCTGCGCCTCTTTTTTGATTTCGTCAAGCGGCTTTGAACGTACTCTGCCCCGTGCATAGGGTATAATGCAGTATGAGCAGAAACGGTTGCATCCGTCTTCAATCTTGATTGCTGCCCTTGTTCTCTCATCAAACGAACTAATTGAGCATACGGTGAATGCTTCGTCCTTTTCATGTTCTTCTACGTTGACCGTTCTGTTCCTGCTTTCAAGGTATGACATTATCATTTCAGGAAGCTTATCGTTGTTGCGGTTTCCTGCAACGATATCCGCCTGAATAAGTCCGCTTGCCGCTTCGGGGTATGCCTGAGGCATACAGCCCGTAAGCACGACAACGCTTTCGGGGTGTTCGCGCTTGAAACGGCGTACTGCCTGCCTCGTCTTTTTGTCACTTTCTGCCGTAACCGTGCAGGAATTGATTATATATACGTCGGCTTTTTCGCTTTCGGGCACGATTAAAAAGCCTTTTTTGGCAAGAGCTTCACCGAGTGCCTGTGTTTCGTATTGGTTAACCTTACAGCCGAGCGTGTAAAAAGCAGCCTTCATTTCTTTCTCCTTTAGTGTTCACTAAATTGATATTATACTTCAATTGTTTAGCTATTGCAAGGTAATTTATAATATGTATTTTTCATATCAATCTATAAAAGGGGAGTGATTGAATGAAAAAAAACATAATTAAAGGCACGTGTATAATGCTCTGTCTGCTTTTCGCCTTTCCGGTTACTGTTAAAGCGGAGGATGGAAATAAAATGCCCGTTACCGTAAACGCAAAAGCAGCTATACTAGTTGATGCGTCAACGGGTCAGGTGCTTGCCGCAATGAATGAACACGACAGACTTTTTCCCGCCTCAGTTACTAAAATTATGACTCTGCTGCTGGTTATGGAGGCGGTTGATTCCGGCAGGCTCAATCTAACCGATGAGGTTGTCACAAGTGCAACGGCGGCAGCTAAGGGCGGCTCACAGATATGGCTCAAAGAGGGTGAAACAATGACCGTTGACGAACTTTTGCGTGCGGCGGCAATTTATAGTGCGAACGATGCCTGCGAAGCCCTCGGCGAGCATATTGCAGGCAGCGAGGAGGCGCTCGTTCAGATGCTCAATAACAGAGCGAAAGAATTGGGAATGAGCGATACTCATTTTGACAACTGTACAGGTCTCGACGATGCAACAGACACCCACCTGACAAGTGCATTTGATGTTGCAATTATGTCGGTTGAGCTTCTTAAGCACGAGCTTATACAAAAATATTCTACCGTGTGGATGGATTCGCTTCGTAACGGTGCAACAGAGCTGGTGAATACCAATAAGCTGATTAGGTTTTATGACGGCGCAACGGGTCTGAAAACGGGTACAACCGCAAAGGCGGGGTGTTGTGTTTCCGCCTCCGCAATGAGGGATGGGACACATCTTGTGGCTGTAATTATGGGCAGCCCTACGAGTGATGACCGCTTCGGCGGTGCAAAGGCTCTGCTCAACTGGGGATTTGCAAATTATGAAACCATTACGCCGTCCGTTGACTTGTCAATGATAACCCGGGTAGGTGTTATCAGCGGCTTTGAAGAAAACTTTATGCCTGTTATTTCCGAACTTTCACCTGTGTTGATTAAAAAAGGGGAGAGTGAAAAGATTGAGCAGTCGGTTGAACTTGTAACCGACGTGCAAGCACCTGTGGAAGCCGGGCAGAAGGTGGGTAGTGTCATATTTACTCTTAACGGCGAAACTCTTAGCGAGTATGCACTCACCTGCGAAAAACGGATTGAAAAGCTGACCTTTGCCGAAATATTGCGCCGTTTTTTGTGCTCTTTCGATACTCTTTTGAAGAATTGATGAAAAAATATAAAATTTGTGAAAAAAATTAAGAAAACTCTCTTGCATTAATGTTGAAAATCGGTTAAAATATACAAAAATATATATTTATTTAGTTAAGGAGTATTTGCGGCACACGGTTT
>JAZOMP010000112.1:0-12672 GCA_045654045.1 Acutalibacteraceae bacterium | reverse complement strand
TTCAACCCTGCTTGAGTACACCAGGGGTGTGGATTTTGAGCTTTTTACGGTTGATAATCTTTCAACGGACGGCACACCGGACCATATAAAGAAAACCTACGGTGCGGTAAAGGTTATCGAGCCCGGCACAAACAAGGGCTTTGGCAGCGGACACAACGAGGTGCTGTCAGTTATTGATTCCAAGTATCACTGTGTTATCAATCCGGATATAAGCATTAACGAGGACGTTATTGCAAAAATGGTTGAATATATGGAGGAGTATCCCGAAATCGGTCTGCTTTCTCCTAAAATCTGCTTCCCCGACGGCAGAAGCCAGATTTTAGGCAAGCGCAATCCGAAAATAAAATACCTTGTTGCCAGCCGTATGAGAAATGAATCTGACCCGTCACCCGAGCTTCGCGAATACGCAATGCTCGACGAGGATCTGACCGTGCCCTGCGAAATCGAAAACGCAACGGGATGTTTTATGATGTTCCGTACGGATTTGTTCAAGCAGATCGGCGGCTTTGACAAGAGATACTTTATGTATTTTGAGGATTGCGATATTACTCGCACAGTCCGCAAATACGCAAAGGCTGTTTTCTACCCCGAGGCTGTTGTTTACCACGTGTGGGGCAGAGAGAGCAAGAAGAATTTCAAGCTTATGCTTGTCCAGATTTCTTCAATGCTCAAATATTTCATAAAATGGTTTAATAAATAAGAACATATAATGAAAAAGAAACAGGAGATTGCTGCATGAATACTGCAAGCAAAAAAAATAAAATAAAGGGCTTTTTCCTTAACTTGTGGAAATACCGTTTCCTGCTGTATGAAATAGTCCGCAAAAATGTCAAGCTTCAGTACCGCAACTCGGTGCTTGGTATATTCTGGACCTTCCTTCAGCCGCTTATGACAACGCTTGTGCTTGTTGTCGTCTTCGGCGGAATCTTCGGCAAGAGCAACGAAGGTATAGTCTGTTACCCGATTTATCTGCTTTGCGGCAGACTGCTTTATGAGTTTTACACACAGTCCACAAAGCGAGCAATGCGCTCAATCCGACTGAGTGCAAGCGTAATCAAAAAGGTTTACGTGCCAAAGTACATTTACCCCGTTTCAAACGTACTTTCAAACTTTGTAACCTTCCTGATTTCGCTGCTTGTACTTGTTGCAATGGTGCTTTACTATATGCTGTTTACGGACGTTGAGCTTGTTATCACGCCGTATATTCTGCTGGCAATCGTGCCGGTTATAATTCTGCTTGTGCTCAGTACGGGTGTCGGTCTTGTTCTTTCAACCTTAAGCGTATTTTTTAAGGATATAGAATATCTTTACGACGTTTTCTGTATGCTTCTTTTCTATGCAACACCTATTTTCTATACGGTTGATGCTCTCGGCGCAAACAAGTGGGTGCAGATGGCACTTATGGCAAACCCCCTTTACTCAATCGTTTCAATGTTCCGTTCCTGTGTGCTTTTCGGCGAAATGTGGAACTGGAATCACTTTGCATATGCCTGTATTTTCTCCCTTGCAATGCTCGGCATAGGCTCGCTTGCTTTCTATAAGAAGCAGGATAAATTTATTCTTCATATATGAGGTGACGGCGTTTGGCTAAAACAGCGGTCAAGGTTGAAAATGTCAGCGTTATGTTCAACCTTAACAAGGAAAAAATCGACAATATAAAAGAATATGTAATAAAGTTTTTAAAGCGCAAAATCCGTTTTACGGAGTTCTGGGCGCTTACCGACGTTTCGTTTGAGGTAAAAGAGGGTGAGCGTATAGGCATCCTCGGCTTTAACGGTGCAGGTAAGAGTACGTTGCTCAAGGTTATTGCGGGTGTGCTCAAGCCCACAAAGGGCTCGGTGCAGGTCAACGGCGTTATTGCTCCGTTGCTGGAACTTGGTGCAGGCTTCGATATGAACTACACGGGCGCAGAGAATATATATCTCTATGGCGCAACAATGGGCTACTCAAGAAAGTATATCGAGGAAAGATACCAGCAGATTGTTGACTTTGCGGAGCTTGGCGAATTTATCGACGTGCCTGTAAAGAATTACTCCTCGGGTATGCGTGCCCGTCTCGGCTTTGCAATTGCAACTGCGGTTGACCCTCAGGTACTTATTCTTGACGAGGTGCTTTCCGTCGGTGACGCAAAGTTCAAGAAAAAGAGCGAAGCCAAAATAATGAGTATGTTTGAAAAGGGCGTTACGGTGCTCTTTGTCTCACATAATACAGCGCAGGTACGCCGCCTTTGCACAAAGGCTGTTCTGCTTGAAAAGGGCAGGGTGATTGCGAGCGGCACGGCGGACGAGGTCTGCGATATTTACGATTCAAAAGTCAAAACAAAGTAATTATAAAGAGGATTGATATTATGGTTTTCGGTATTGTTCTCGCTGGCGGTAAGGGCAGCAGAATGGGTAACACGGATATGCCCAAGCAGTTTATGAAGCTTGGCTCAAAGCCCATACTTATGCACACCGTCGAAAAGTTTTTCGTTAACCCCAGAATTGAAAAAATTATTGTTCCCACCCACAAATCATGGGTTGAGCACGCAAAGAATCTTGTCGAAAAGAATTTCGGCAAAACAGACAGAGTAGTTGTTATCGATGGCGGTGAAAGCCGTAACGATACGATAATGAACGCTATTGCCTATATCGAGGAAAACCACGGTCTTGACGATGACACAATCGTTGTCACACACGATTCCGTGCGCCCCTTTGTAACACACAGAATTATTGACGAAAATATCGACTGTGCCGTTAAATACGGTGCTTGCGATACTATGGTTCCTGCCGCTGATACTATTGTTGAAAGTATTGACGGCAAGGCTATTTCCTCAATTCCTGTGCGTGACCATATGTATCAGGGTCAGACTCCGCAGTCCTTCAAGGCAAAGCGCCTTAAGGAGATTTTTGAGTCTCTCACAGAGGATGAAAAGAATATTCTTACCGATGCCTGCAAGATGTACGTACTCAAGGGCGAGCACGTTCACGTGCTTATGGGCGAGGTTTTCAACATTAAAATCACCTATCCCTTCGATATGAAGGTGGCACAGTCTTTGATCGGAGAAGAAGAAAAATGATTAATGCAGTCTATCAGCTGGTTTCTCCACGCATGATCGACGTTACCTATAAAGAGGTTAACCTTGCCGCAGGCGAGGTTGTGCTTCGTCCGTATAAGCTGTCGATATGTAAGGCAGACCAGCGCTACTACCAAGGTATGCGCTCTCAGGCAGCACTCAAGGCAAAGCTGCCTATGGCACTCGTTCACGAATGTGTTGCACAGGTTATCTATGACCCGACCGGCAACTTCAGCGTCGGCGATTTCGTTGTGCCTATTCCCACAGTGCCTACCGAAACCGATGAAATTATTGCGGAAAACTACCTGCGTTCAAGCTATTTCCGTTCAAGCGGTAACGACGGTTTTCTGCAGGATATAATCACCGCAGCACCGGACAGACTTGTAAAGCTGCCTGCTGATATGAATATGAACGTTGCTTCTTTCTCGGAGCTTGTAAGCGTAAGCGTTCATGCAATGCGCCGCTTCGACAAGATTGCTCACTCCCGCCGCAACAAAATCGGCATTTGGGGTGACGGCAACGTCGGCTATATTACAGCTCTGCTTTTCCATTACCTCTACCCTGAAACCGAGCTTTATATCTTCGGTACTGTTGAGGAAAAGCTTTCCTATTTCTCTTTTGCAAAGGCAACTTACCACGTTGATCACGTGCCTGAGGGTGTGGCGATTGACCACGGCTTCGAGTGTGTTGGCGGTGCAGGCTCACGCAGTGCAATAAATCAGATGATTGACCTTATCAACCCCGAGGGTACAATTTCCCTTATGGGTGTAAGTGAGAACTTTGTCGATATCAACACCCGTATGGTGCTTGAAAAGGGTCTCAGGCTTTACGGCTCATCCCGCAGCGGCAGAGAGGATTTTGAGCAGACAGTTGAGCTTTACAAAAAATTCCCGAGGCTTGTTTCCCGTCTTGACAACCTTGTCGGCGACGTTGTTCAGGTAAAGACCATTCCTGATATTCACTCTGCCTTCGATAAGGATATTCATCGCAGCTTCGGTAAAACCGTTATTGATTGGGCGAAGTAATGAAAGAGCTTTTTTACAGATTTTTCGCTTTATTCTTTAATATTTCAAGTGCCCTGTTTTCCGTAAAGGAGAACAGGGTTACTCTGCTTTCACCCCACAACGCTTCCTTTAACGACAGCCTCGGCGAAATCCGTAAGGAGCTTGAGAGCAGGGGAGAGTTCGATTTCAATTTAATTTCCCATAAGGATTTTTCTTCAATCGCTTCCGCGATTTCCTTCTTTACCAAAAAAGCGTATCTGCTTGCAACGAGCCGTTATGTTTTTATGAACGATAATTTTATGCCGCTGGGCTATCTGAATTTCCACAAGGAAACGGTTGTTGTTCAGCTCTGGCACGCTGAGGGAGCGTTCAAAAAGTTCGGCCTTGATATTGACCAGCCCGAGGCAATACGCAGAAGGGAAATAGCCCTTAATAAAAAGCTGAGCTTTGTTATCTGCTCGGGTGAGGGTGTAAGGGATATCTACGCAAGTGCCTTCGGCGTTGGGAAAGAAAAGGTTCTGCCGCTTGGCTCGCCTAGAGCAGACGTGCTTCTCACCAGCTCGAATGCGGCTGAATTGAGAGCGGCTTTTGAAGAAAAGTATCCCGGATTCAAGGGTAAAAAAATCGTGCTTTATGCGCCAACCTTTCGCGATGACCCCGAATGTGACAGAAAATTCCTTTCCAATTTTGATGTGAAGCTTTTTAATGAAAGCTTAGGCTCGGAATATGCTTTGCTTGTCCGTCTTCATCCACAGATTCATGGTAATATGTTGCTTGAGGGTGCGGTTGACGTAACGGATTATCCGTCCGTCAACGAGCTGACTCTTATCAGCGATATACTTATAACCGATTACTCGTCAATATGTATGGACTTCGTGCTTCTGGACAAGCCCTGTGTTTTCTTTGTGCCTGATTTGCAGGAGTATGCTTCCCGCCGTCCGTTCTATTTTGACTACCTTGCCTATGTTCCCGGAGAAACGGCAAATACAACCGATGGGCTTATAAGTGCAGTAAAAAATGCATGCGTGAGCGAACGTGCAAAGGCATTCAAAACACTTAATTTAAGCGCTGTGGACGGTAAAAGCGTCGGCAGAATAGTCGATGTCATTGTTGATAAATAATTACGGAAATTTTGTTTAATTTGTATAAAACGGTTAATCCGTAATGTTCAAAATTGATGAATTGAAAAAAATTTTTTGAAAATTTATTTTTTTGTGGACAAATAACCCGTAAAGTGTTATTATTAAATTACAATTAAAGGAGAAGGAGGTGCCGACGTAATGGATTACATCACCATCATCGTAGATGCTATCGTAGCATTTGCAAAGAACTTCAGCATCAATGAGGTTGTTTCAGCTTTTGCTGGTATCAACTGGAACGGCGTTAAGGACGCAGTTATCACAATTGTTGAGGCTATCGAGAAGGTTCTTTAATTTTTGAATTTTTTTGAGCAATAAACCCCCGGTATTGATGCCGGGGGTTTTGCTTTTTCAGGGCGTCCAATTTAAGCTCAAAGCACAAATCCTGTGTGCAATTCCTGCGTTTTCACTTTGGCTGGACACCGTAGCCTGAAAATTAGCATACAGTAATAAAATTTAACGTCTCCGCTTGAAATTTTTGTTAAAATATATTATATTATCTGTATATTTATTAAATATAACAGAGGTGTCGGTTATGGACGGTTTTTCCAAAAAGATAAAAAGCCACGTTGAAGAAGGCTTCACAAGAATAATGTCTTTTAACGTGCGTTGCGGCGAGTTTGAGCCCCGCCAAAAAATAGTACCGCAGATTATCGGCGAATATCTGCCCGATACCGTCGGTGTACAGGAATGCACGTACGAATGGTATCAGACGCTTTGTGCTGCTCTTCCTGAGTATGAGTTTGTAGGCGTCGGCAGAGATTCCGGCGGTACAGACCCCGATTGCGGCGAAATTTCGGGTGTACTCTTCCTTAAGGAAAAATACAGCCTGCTTGACAGCGGTACGTTCTGGCTTTCCGAAACGCCGGATGTTGTTTCTTTTGGTTGGGATGCTTGCTGCAGACGTGTGTGTACCTGGGCTGTGCTTGAAGAAAAGGCTACGGGTAAAAAGTTTACCCACGTAAATACCCACCTTGACCATATAAGTGAGCCTGCCCGTAAATATGGCATTGAGCTTGTGCGTGAAAAGGCACTTTCGTTCGATATGCCAGCTGTTGTAACGGGCGACTTCAATCTGGATAAGGGCTGTGACCTTTATTATCAGCTCACCGCCGAGGGCCTTTCCGATACGCAGGATACGGCAAAGCAGACAATGTACGGCAAAACCTACCACGGCTATCACGGCGGTGTCGAAGGTGAGCCGATTGATTTCATTCTTACCAACAATAAAATAACCGAGGTAAGCAGCTACGTTATCGTGCGCGATATGCTTGACGGTCAATATGCCTCGGACCACTATCCGATTTATGCGGATATGATTATTGAATAAAGGAGTTCAGTTTATGCCCATTTCATTTGACAGCGAAAAAAGAATATTCAAGCTGGATACAAAAACCTCCAGCTATATTTTCCAGGTGTTTGAGGAAAACTATCTTATCAATCTTTACTACGGTGCTTACATACCCGACAATTCTGTTGAGGATTTAGCTTTCCGCAGGGGTAATGCCTCCTTCAGTGCAACCAACGAAACGATAGGCGAGGGCTTCTTCAACGTTGACTCCTGGCCTATGGAATATTCCTGCAACGGTGCAGGCGATATGCGTGTTTCCGCCCTTGCTATCCGTAACAAGTGGGGCAACTCCGTAACCGACGTGCGCTACGTTGATTATAAGATTTTCAAGGGCAAGCCTGCGCTTGAGGGTCTGCCTGCACTTTACACAATGACCGATGACGACGCAACGACACTTGAAATCGAAACCGTTGACAAGGTTACGGGTGCAAAGGTTTTCCTGCTTTACACTGTTTTTGAAAACTACGGCGCAATGACAAGAAGTGTCCGTGTTGAAAACGCTTCCGATGCGGTTATGGACCTTCAGCGTGTTTACAGTACCTGTGTCGAATTCCCGACTATGGACTACAATATGCACCACCTTTACGGTGCGTGGAACAAGGAGCGCACACTCGTAAAGCGCCACCTTGAGCACGGTATTCAGTCAATCGCAAGCAAGCGTGGCTCGTCAAGCCACAACCACAACCCCTTCGTCTGCCTTTCCAAGGACGATGCTACCGAGGATTTCGGCGAGGCATACGGCTTCAACTTTGTCTACAGCGGTAATTTTGCCGCCGACGTTGAGGTTGATTTCAACGACACCACCCGACTTATTATGGGTATCAACCCGATTGATTTCTGCTGGCGTCTTGAACCCGGTGAGGTGTTTACCGCACCCGAGGTTGTAATGGTTTATTCAAACGAGGGTATCGGCGGTATGAGCCGTACCTTCCACAGGCTTTATAACAATCACCTTATCCGCGGCGAGTGGAAAAACAAAACACGCCCCCTGCTTATCAACAGCTGGGAGGGCTGCTTCTTCGATTTTGACGATGAGAAAATGGTTGCCTTTGCAAAGAACGCAAAGGAGCTCGGCTTTGAGCTGCTTGTTATGGACGACGGCTGGTTCGGCAGAAGAAACGATGACAGCTGCTCACTCGGCGACTGGTACGTAAACGAGGATAAGCTCAAGGGCGGTCTCGGCAGCCTTGTCAAGCGTGTAAACGACCTCGGCCTTGAATTCGGTATATGGTTTGAGCCCGAGATGATTTCACCTGATTCCGACCTTTACCGTGCACACCCCGACTGGTGCCTTCAGGTGCCCGACAGAGAAAAGTCAATCGGCAGACATCAGTACGTGCTCGATATGTCCCGTAAGGACGTAAGAGACTGTATCTACGACCAGATGGCGGCTGTGCTCAGGGGCAACAACATTGCCTACGTCAAGTGGGATTTCAACCGCAACCTCACTCAGGCAGGTTCTGCACTTCTTCCCCCCGAAAGGCAGCACGAGGTTTTCCACCGCTTTGTGCTCGGTACGTACGAGCTTATGGGCAGAATCGTGACCGATTTCCCGCATATTCTTCTTGAAAACTGCTCGGGCGGCGGCGGACGCTTTGACCCCGGTATGCTCTACTTCTCACCGCAGATCTGGTGCAGCGATAACACAGACCCGATGGAACGCCTTACAATTCAGTTCGGTACGTCAATGTGCTATCCTGCCTCCTGTGTCGGTGCTCACGTTTCCGCAAACAGACGCACGGGCTACGAAACAAAGGGCAACGTTGCAATGAGCGGTACCTTCGGCTACGAGCTCGACCCCGTCAAGCTCAATGACGAGGAGCGCAGAATTATCAGGAGTCAGGTCAAGGATTACCACAAGTATTACGAACTTATCCGCAAGGGCGACCTGTACAGACTCATTCTTCCCACAGAAAACAAGCACCGCTGTGCGTGGGGCTACGTTGCCGAGGATAAGAGCGAGGCTCTGTTCACCTTCGTTACAAACCTCCGCCTTATGAATACAACCTTCTATGTCCGCCTCAAGGGTCTTGACCCCGACAAGTATTATATTGATGATGAAACGGACGAAATACATTCGGGTGCACTGCTTATGAACGCAGGTCTTAACTTAAGCCGCCATTCGGCTGACTGCGGCACAAGCTACACGATATATCTCAAAGAAGTAAAAAATTAAAACAAACATAAAGGAGAAAACAGAATGAAAAACATTAAAAGACTTCTCTGCCTTGCAATGTGCATTTGCATTGCTGCAACCTGCACAGTAAGCTTTGCATCGGCAGAAGAAGTAAACGGCACAGCCCCCTTCAGACTTTCCGTTACCGTTAACGGTGACACAGCAACCGACAGAGGCTTCTGTTGGTACACAGCAGCACAGGCAGACACCAAAATTGAAATTGA
The DNA here is from genome assembly GCA_045654045.1 of Acutalibacteraceae bacterium. Lineage (GTDB taxonomy): Bacteria > Bacillota > Clostridia > Oscillospirales > Acutalibacteraceae > UBA8612. Next base: position 3,723 of record JAZOMP010000112.1, on the reverse strand, counting down.
GGGTCTTGCCGCAGATGCATACAAGGTAGAAGACGTTACCTGCGAGGAGTGGGACGGCAACTGGATGCACAAGCTCGTTGTAACAGGTCTCACAAAGGGCACAACCTACCGCTACCGTGTCGGCGACGGCACTTCCTGGAGCGAGTGGGGCACCTTCACAACAGATGACGGCGACAATAAGGTCAGCTTCATCAACATTGCCGACGTTCAGGCAGGCAACCTTGAAAACTTCCAGAAGGGTGCGGCAACTCTCGCAGCAGCCTTCACAAAGCTTCCCACACCCGATTTCGTTTCCAACTGCGGTGACTTTACCGACGACAGCACAAACGAAGAGTGGAACTGGTACGACGAAGCCTTTGGCGCAATGAACAGAACATTCACAATTGCTCCTGTTGCAGGTAACCACGACGGTCTCGGCGTAGAGTACTGGTTCAACAATATGTTCGCACTTGACACAGCAGAGAGTGTACAGATTAAGGACGGTGTAAACTACTCCTTCGATTTCGGCAACGCTCACTTTGCTGTTCTCAACACAAACGACGTTCTTTCAATTTCCACAGCACAGCTCGAGTGGCTCAAGAACGACCTTAACTCCACCGACAAGGATTGGAAGATCGTGTTCATGCACAAGGCTCCCTACTCACTCGGTAAGGACGCAAAGTGGCCCGATGCTCTTTACCTTCAGGAATGCCTGCCCCCCATTATGGCAGAGTGCAACGTTGATATGGTATTCTACGGTCACGACCACCAGTACCTTCGTACAAAGCCCCTTACAAACAATCAGCTTGACTCCAACGGCACAACCTGGGTTCTTTCCGGTACAGCAGGCGCAAAGCGCTACGAAATCCGCAAGTTCCTTGCAGGTCACTATATGAAGACAGAGTTTATTGATACTCTCGTTATTCAGAAGGACGGCTACGGCAACTTCTGGGCAAACGGCAACTGGGACAGCACAAGCGAGGGCAACATCGGCGGTTGTTTTGAAACGGTTGAAATCAACGGCACAGAGCTGTGGCTTACAACCTATATCCTCAACGATGCAACAGGCGAAATCAACAAGGTTGACGAAGTAAGCTTCAACAAGAAGGCTGGCGAAAACAAGGCTACCTTCAAAGGCGATAACACAACAAGCGAAATGGATTACACCCTCAGCCTCGTTCCCTCCTTCCTCGGTCTTGCAAAGTACGCTATTACAAAGTGGCTTCCCGAATTCTTCAAGATGCTTCCCGCACTTCTTGAAAGTGTAATTGTAGAAGACACATTCTGATGCGGTGGACTCGTAAGTGTTAAAAGCACTCAGAGAAACCTGAAAACGGCACCGAATCCGTAAGGTGTACAAACTCAAAAAAATGAGAGGTAATACGAAATTTATTCGTATTACCTCTTTTTCTGTTTTCGGGGATCTCACATTTGCTAATGGGGATTTTTTAAAATAATGTATATAGCGGAGTTTGTCTGCGCTTGCCGTAGCTTGATGAATTAATATATGTATGAAAGGTCTCTGAGCGGGAAGGCTGTATGTTCGCCTGAATCAACTAATTCAAAAGGTGCATCGGGGTTGAAATTCAAGGACAAATATGCGTGGTCGTATTCGCCGGGATCTTCGGCAGGGAAATAAGAAATCGAAACCACAAGATCGCATACTGCATCGTCATATGTAAATGTGTCAAGGTCCGGAATGTCTGTTGCGCCTGTGTATTTGAAATAATAGTTGTATTCTGTGAAAGACCAGCCATCAGGTCTTTCGTATTTATGAACCAGTTCAAATTGGTATTTCTCATCTGAAATCAGTGTTATGTATTCATGCAGTGCCTGGGGATAGCTTAAATCAGTCTGATAAGATATAGAATAATAACGGTCACCGTCAGCGCCGAAGCAACCGTCTTCATTTCGTGAAAGTCTGAAGTATGCTCCGGGATCAGGTATAATAGGATTGGAAACAGTCGGAGCCTCGGTGGTTGTTTTTGCCGTTGTTTGGAATGAATTTTTCTGCTCGGAAAAATCATTGCTTTGGTTACCGCAAGCGGTGAAAAACGTTGACATCATAACGAGTGCCAACAACAGACAGGTGATTTGTTTTTTCATATATTTTCTCCTTTTCATTTGCAGTATATTAAATATGTGATAAGGGTAGCATACGAGCTTTGAAAAGTCAATCGGATATGCATAGCTTTTGTAAACTCTAAAACTGATTTTTATTCAATCTCAACGTCTACAACACAGCTGCTCTGTGTGGATATTGTGGCGGTGTATTCGCCGTTGTGCCCTTCAAACATAAACACAAAGGTGCCGAACCAATCGTCGCATTCTTCGGCGCTTGTTGAAACAACGTTGCCCTTGCTGTCTTTTATCACAACGTCAACAGTGTGCTCGTTTTCGTAGAAGTTGCCGGTTCCGTACGGCTCTATAACCAGCCGCTTGCCGTCGGAGGTGTTGAAATGGACAGTGTTTTCACGGTATTCGTTTGCCGTGAAGCCGAGCGTTACGGGAGCGGTGAGGTTATCTGCTTGCGCCATAAAAACGTCTTCTGTCCGGCGCTCTGTACGTATTCTGCAGGATGCAACGCTGTCTATGTTCTTAACCTTCATTATGTATTTGCCTTCTGGGAGAAATGCTTTTCTTGTTGCCCACTCCGTGCCGAGAATACTCAGTTCGCCTGTAACGTCTTCACCGTCGGCGTTTTCAATCCAAAAATTACAGTTGCCCTCGTAAATACAGGCTTCAGTGGGGAAAAAGCTATATACGCCCGGGCTGTATACGTAGAACGAGAAAACGGAAATTCCGTCTGCGTTAACTCTTGCAGCGGCCCTATCGCCGTCGATTTCGATCGGCATAGGCTCGTCATTATCGGGCGCATATGCCCAGGAAATCGCAAGCGTTTTCATACCCTGCAGCTTGTTTTCAATTGTGAATTCAGCGGTAATTTCGCCTTTTTCAAAGCGGAGCTTTTCAATATAACCGCACGAGGTTGCAATATCCTCGTAAAGCACCTTGCCGTTTGAATTTCTGAAGGTTACGTAGAATTCGGGGAATACTTCCCAGTTCCAGCTTTCGTACTCCGTTATATCGGCGGTAAGAAGCTTAAGGTATCCGTCCTTAGGGAATATGAACTTTACGGTGTAGCTTTCAACTTTTTCAACGTCAATTTCAAGGTATTCTTTTGTTGGTATTATGCTCAGATCAACCGTATGTAATGGCTCGGACTTCGCACAGCCGCCTAATACGGACAAAAGCAGAATAAGGCTTAAAACAAGCGCCAATGTTCTTTTCAAATTCAGACACTCCTTTTATTTCGTTTTACAGATTGTTCTATAATTCTAATGTATATTTTTTACTTTAAAAAGTCAACATTTGCCCAATAAACTTAATAAATAAGTAACGAAAAACTCAAATAATATTTCCGAAAAACAACAAAGAAAAATATTTTAAATTTTTTTCAAAAAATGCTTGACAACTGCGCAATGCTTTGCTATAATGCTACTTGTTCGAGCGAGAGTGGCGGAATCGGCAGACGCGCACGTTTGAGGGGCGTGTGGTAATCCCGTACGGGTTCAAGTCCCGTCTCTCGCACCAAAAATAAAGCAATCGCATTGCGGTTGCTTTATTTTTTTGTTTCAATAATGGGACTTGAAGTAGGAGCGGTAGTGAATCGGTGTCCGGCGGACACCGAGAGCCGCGAACGACCGAGCGCCGCAGGGCGAGAGGCAAGTCCCGTCTCTCGCA
>JAZOMP010000111.1:0-3416 GCA_045654045.1 Acutalibacteraceae bacterium | reverse complement strand
TTTACTATAATATATTATAATACTTTTATTATTCTTTAAACTACATTATAGTTTAAAATTGCAAGTTTGCAAATACTTTTTTATAAAATATTGATATTTTTTTATATATAATATAAAATGTATTACAGATAATAACGACTTACCAAAGAAAGGATATGCAAAATATGGATATGTTAATTTCTCCGTCAATTTTGGCGAGCGATTTTTCACGCCTTGGCGAAGAGGCACAGCGAATGGAAAGCTGCGGCGCAGATTGGCTTCATATAGACGTTATGGATGGTCACTTTGTGCCCAACATCACCCTCGGCGCACCGATAGTAAAGTCACTTCGCAAAAGAACAAGCCTTGTTTTTGACGTTCACCTTATGATAAGTGAGCCGCATAAATATATTGAGGATTTTGTAAAAGCGGGTGCGGATATAATTACCTTCCACACCGAGTGTGACAGTAATATCGGCGAAACACTCGACCTTATACACTCTCTCGGCTGTAATGCAGGACTTGCGATTAAGCCCAATACACCTGCTTCTGCCGTATTCCCGTACCTTGAAAAAACCGAAATGGTACTTGTTATGACGGTTGAGCCGGGCTTCGGCGGGCAGTCATTTATGCCGGATACCTGCCCGAAGCTGACAGAAATCAAGCAGGAGTGTAAAGCTAAAAACCTTTCCGTACACCTTCAGGTTGATGGCGGAATCAGCGAAAAGACTATTGCTGTTGCTGCTTCGGCCGGCGCAAACGTCTTCGTTGCCGGTAGCGCAGTCTTCGGTGCTGACGCCCCTGAAGAGGCAATTCAGGTTATGCGAACTATTGCTGAGGATAGTTACAACTGAAAAAATGATTTGCTCCCGCTGAATATACAGCTGTATATTCAGCGGGATATTTTTTGCCGAAAAAAAGGGAGTTTTTCCACTGGAAAGTAAAAAACTTGTCAAAAACACCGCTTATTATTCCACGAGAGAATAATAATACTGACTTTTTCACATTTTTCACACGATTTTCCACATTTGTAATATGAAAAACTTTACACCGCTTTTCACAAAAATCGGCTCTGAATTTACGGAAATTTTGAAATGTGCCCGTATTTATTCACAAATCATTGTATATTCAGTTTTGCCGCAAAAAAACGATGTATATTTTTTATCCCTTTAGAAAAAACTGTATAATCTGCAACAGAAAATCTGTAATTTTTGTGTAAGATGCAATGGTAAAAGAGATGTCAATAGGATAAGAAAATATATTTTTTCGGGTCAACCTGTAAAGAACAAAGCTTTACAAATTGACCCGAGAGTTTTCAATATTTAGTTATGACTTTTGCAAAAGTACAAAATGATGCGGTGTAAAGGTATTGGCTTTTCAGAAATCTGCCTTGTCAATGGGCATTGTGGCGTATGCGTTGAGGTTTAAATCGGCTTTTTTGCCCGAAATATACTCAAAATAGCCTTGTGCGCCTACCATTGCGGCGTTGTCACCGCAAAGTTTTAGTTCGGGGTAGTACAGTTCAACTTTCATTTCTTTACTCAGCTTATCGAATTCATTTCTGAGTACAGAGTTAGCCGAAACACCGCCAGCAAGTACAACTTTTTTTGCACCGGTTTTTTCAATTGCCTTTTTCATATTTGCCGTCAGACAACCGACAACAGCGTGAATATAAGAAGCGCCGAAATCCGGAATATTGATTTCTTCACCCTTCTGCTTTGCGTTGTGTATTGCGTTTACTGCGGAGGTCTTAAGGCCGGAAAAGCTGAAATTTATTTCGCTTCCGTCTACCTTGGGACGGGGAAATTTGTAAGCCTTGGGGTTTCCGTTTTTAGCCTCTCTGTCAAGGTTAAGTCCGCCGGGGTAGGGAAGTCCCAGGGCACGTGCCGCCTTGTCCATACATTCGCCTGCGGCATCGTCCATAGTCCTGCCGATAATTTCAAATTCCGTGTAACTTTTTACGTTTACAATGTGGCTGTGTCCGCCTGAAACAACAAGGGAGAGAAAAGGCGGCTCAAGTGTCGGATGGGTTATGTAGTTTGCTGCAATATGCGAGCGAAGGTGGTGTGTGGGCACCAACGGCAGACCGCTTGAAAGCGAAAGTCCCTTTGCGAAGTTAACGCCAATAAGCAGCGCACCTATAAGACCGGGTGCATAAGTAACCGCTATTGCTTCAATGTCGTTAATTGTACATTCTGCCTTTTCAAGTGCCTGATTCACAACACCGCTTATAGCTTCAGCGTGCATACGTGATGCTATTTCGGGTACAACACCGCCGTAAACTATGTGGGCATCAACCTGTGAGGCTATAATGCTTGATAAAACCTTTCGTCCGTCCTCAACAACTGCTGCCGCAGTTTCGTCACAGGAGGACTCAATTGCAAGTATTTTCATATTATATCGTCACCTTAACTTTTTAGTCATAAGCACGGCGTTTTCCGTCGGCTTCTCGTAAAAATTCTTTCTCATTCCGATCCGGGTATAGCCGTTGCCCGAATAAAGGCTGATCGCCGACTTGTTGCTCTCTCTGACCTCGAGCGTTATACTTTCGCAGTTTCTGCTTAAAGCTTCCTTTTCGGCTGTATCAAGCAGCTTTCTGCCAATACCAAAGCGCCTGAAATCAGGATGCACGGCAACGTTAGTAATGTCAGCCTCGCCGCATATCTCAATAACGCCTATATATCCGGAAACTCTGCCAAAGGTAAGCGCGGTGAGAAAATGTGCGTTTTCGTTTGTGAGCTCGTCTTTGAGCGCATTCTCACTCCACGGCAGGGAAAAGCACAGCCTTTCAATTTCGGCAATGTCAGCAATATGCTCCTGCTTCATCGGCTCAATTTCGGTACCGAAGCTGATAACGGCTTTCAGTACACCGTCAAGAGCTTTGCTAATTTCTTCGGCACAGCGGTCGTAAACTTCCTGTGTACCGCCGTAAGGGTCGCTGATTCCTTCGCCGAGCAAGAAAAGCCTGTCCCTGTCCGTATAAGGAGCAAGAGCATTGTAATGCGAAGCACCAAGGCAGAAAATAAGGCTGTCTTCAAGGTCGTAAGGACTTAACGGTCTTGCTCTGTGTGAGGAAATATCCACCCCGTATTTCTGCGCGGCATTTACGGAATTAGCCGAAACCTCGTCACCTGCGAAGGCGGCTAGACCTGCGCTGGTTACCTCAATACTGTCTATATTAAGTTTTTTCAGCTTATCTCTGAATAATCCTTCTGCCAGCGGACTGCGGCAGGTGTTGCCCGTGCAGACAAAAATTACTTTCATTTTGTTTATCTCAATTCGTCGTTGTAAACGGCTCTTTCGCCGCCCGTGAATTTCGGTCTTGTGCGTGCCGCAATAATGATTGCTTCGCCTATTTTTCTCGTTTCAAGGCGAACAGGTACGGCAACCTCTTTAAGGTGCATACCGATAAGTACACCGCCTATGTCAATTCCTGT
>JAZOMP010000110.1:0-5942 GCA_045654045.1 Acutalibacteraceae bacterium | reverse complement strand
TTAAAGAAGCGCTTGCCGAAAAGCACCTGACGCACAAGGCTTTCGCCGCTTGTAAGGTTACAGTCAGCCTCAACCCACATTGCGCCTTCGACCTCCCAGCGCCCTGCGGCAACCATCTTTTTAACCTCTTCGTAGGTTTCGGGCGTTTTTTATTTCGCATACTTATAAAGCTGTGCCTGCGAGGACATAAACTTGTACTCGGGGTACTGCTTCATCATTGAAATTACGGTCGAGAAGGAGCGGACAGTCTTTTCCTTGGTCTGTGCAAGTGTCCACAGCCACGCAACGTCAATATGTGTGTGGCCGATACAAATACAGTTGACCTCCTGCGATGAGCAGACCTTACCGTAGAACTCTGTTTTAAGATATTCAACTGCCTTTTCAACACTCTGTCGGCACTCGGGTGAGCCGGGCACACGCATATCTACAAGATTGAGAGCATTGTTGATAGAGCGGAGAATATCGCTGTACTCCTTGCTGTCGTCCTGAAGTACACGGAGTGCTTCGTAAGGCACCTTCAGATCAAAATAGAGTTGCTTATAAAGCTCGTCCACAACGTAAAGACTGCTGAATACGCTCTGACGGCACTTGTTCATACCCGTATAGGCGTAAACGTAAATTTCGAACTCATCTCCAGCGGGCAATTCGCAATAGCGGTGGTTGGAATCGATACCGTGAAGAAGCTCGCCGTTAGCGTAAACGGTAAACTGCGGCTCGTAATTAACGCTGCTGAAGGGACCGTCGGTTTCAAAATAGAACTGCACCTTCTTGCCCTTCATATTTTCGGGCAGAGTAACCTTTTTGTAGAACCAGCCGTGGCTGTCCGTTTCGTCGCCCCAACGGTCGTACTTGCCGAAATCAATCCACTCATCCGTTACCTCGGGAAGAGCATTGCCTGACGGCTTGTAGCCGCAGGGAATGTACTTAAAGCCCGTAAGCTCATAAGACTCGGCAAAAACGAGCTTACTTACCTCAGGCAGAAAAACTTTCAGTTTGTCAAGAAGAAAATTCAAAGCATTGCCTCCAATATTTTATAGTTTAAATCAGTTTAGCATACAACTCTATAAAATAAAAGGGGGTATTTATTATTTTTTTAATTCATTCATATATATTTTCTGAAAGGAGGATTTTTTTGTGAAGCACTGTATAGCAACGCTGAAAACAAAAGAGGTTATAAACAAAAAGGACGGCTGTCGGCTTGGGCACGTATGCGACGTTGAAATAGACTGCTCCACCGGTCAGGTGGTAAACATTGTTGTGTGTCGGGGCGGCAGGACTTTTTCACCCTATGCCTGCGAAAGGGATTTACGCATTGCGTGGTGTGACGTAGACGTTGTAGGCAATGACATAATTCTTGTCTGCTACACCGCCCCACCTCAACCGCCAAGACAAAACGACTGTTCAAAGCGCAGTTTCGGCTTCTTCCGGTAAAACAGCAACCGTTGTACGCACCGTTACCGTTGCAGGCTGAGTGGGGTTAAGTCGAAGGCTGTCAACCACCAGCATTCCGCCTGCTTCATCACAAGTAAAGGAAAAGAAAAACTCCCCTGCTTCGCACCGGGCAACACCCTTTGTGCTGTCCGGCAGCGTTTGAGATATACCTAATGTTTCAAGCACCGCCGAAGCATTGCTCTCCGAACAAAGGCACATACCCATAATAACAGCCTTTGCAAGACTGTTAAATTCTTTTTCCGCCTTGCCCGAATATGTAACGGACACCCTGTAAAGCTTATAATCCGCATTGGAAAACAGAGAAATTCTGCATTTTTCCACGTAACAGCTTTCCTTCGTTTCTTCACCGCTCAGGGTTTCTTCAACAACGCATTCATAGCCGCATTTTGCCATTGAAGAAATAAAATCAAGCGTATCCCTTTCCCCCGTGCGGACACAGCCGCAAAGCACAAGGCAGATAACCGTAAGCAACGCAATAAGTCTTTTCATTTTGTACTCCTTCCTCATTTCTGCTGTGGTTATAATCACCAAAATGATGTGGTTAAGTGTAAATATATACATATATATGTAGAAATTAATATTTTAATAATAAATGACTTGAAAAAAAATTAAAGATACTTTAAAATAATAATATCTTGATTTCGGGAGTAGGCGAATTATGGTAATGTGCTTGTCTGTCATTCACAAAAACTCATACTGCCCTGCCGAGGTCTGCAAAAAACTAAAATAACAAAGGGGCTGTTGCGCTTTTGCGACAGCCTTAATCATTTTAAAGGACGGTACAGCTATGAAAAAAGTTGCAATCGTAATGGGCAGTGACAGCGATCTGCCCGTAGTTAGCAAAGCTATCAAAAAGCTCAAGGACTTCGGTGTTGAGGTTGAGGCACACGTTATGTCTGCCCACAGAACACCCGACGCTGCCGCTGAGTTTTCAAAGAATGCCGCTGCAAACGGCTTCGGTGTTATCATTTCCGCAGCAGGCAAAGCTGCACACCTTGGCGGTGTGCTTGCCGCACACACAACCCTGCCCGTTATCGGTATTCCGATAAAGTCCTCTACCCTTGACGGTCTTGATGCACTTCTTGCAACAGTTCAGATGCCCGCAGGCATTCCCGTTGCAACGGTTGCTATTGACGGTGCAGAAAACGCAGCTATTCTTGCTGTTCAGATGCTTGCTCTTTCCGAGCCCGTTCTTGCAGACAAACTCACAGCAATGAAAGAGGATATGGCAAAGAAGGTTCTGGAAAAGGACGCCGCTCTTGCTGCACAGGTTGCAGAGCTTTAATTCCACAGGAGGAATTGCTTTTATGCCAATTCACGAAGAATGCGGCGTTTTCGGTATATTTAACCGGGGCCTTGAACAAAACGCCGTTCACGAAACATATCTTGCACTTTTTGCACTTCAGCACCGCGGTCAGGTAAGCTGCGGTATTGCGGTAAGAAACGGTAAAACCGTTGACTGTATAACAGATATGGGCACAGTACCCAACGTATTCACCGCAGACAAACTTGCTTCACTCACCGAAAACGGTAAGGGCGACGTAGCAATCGGTCACGTGCGCTACTCCACCCACGGTGAAGAAGACGAAATAAACAACCAGCCTATGGTTATGTCCTACGCCAGAGGTTCGATTTCCGTTGCAAACAACGGCTGTCTTGTCAATACGGCCAAGCTCAGAGAAAAGCTCCAGAACGAGGGTGCCGTTTTTCAGACAAACAGTAACGCAGAGCTTATCGTTCACTGCATAGCACGCCACAGACTTGAAACAGAAAACATCGAAACGGCAATAGCCGAAACGATGAAGGAGATTGAGGGCGCATATTCTCTTGTAATTATGTCGCCCAAAAAACTGGTTGCCGTACGCGACCCCAAGGGCTTCCGTCCGCTTTGTATGGGCAAGCTCGGCGAAGCGTACGTTGTCGCTTCCGAAAGCTGTGCATTGCAGAGCATAGGCGCAGAATTCATAAGAGATATTGAGCCGGGCGAAATTGTTGTAATAACAAAGGATGCCGTTTATTCAAACAAAACACACTGCGGTCAGAAAACCTCGCTTTGTATTTTCGAGCACGTTTATACCGCAAGACCCGACTCGGTTATAGACGGTGCAAGCGTTCACCGTTCAAGACTCAACGCAGGTAAGTTCCTCGCGCAGGAGCACCCCGTTGAAGCAGACGTTGTAATCGGCGCACCCGACTCAGGACTTGACGCGGCTATAGGCTACGCTACGGAGAGTAAAATCCCCTACGGCATAGGTCTTATCAAAAACCGCTACATCGGCAGAACGTTCATACAGACAACACAGAGTCAGCGTGAACGCTCGGTACAGATAAAGCTTAACCCTCTCGGAAACGAGTTAGAGGGAAAAAGAGTAGTGCTTGTTGACGATTCAATTGTCCGCGGCACAACCTGCGCAAAGCTTATAAAGAGGCTTCGTGACGCAGGTGCAAAAGAGGTTCATATGAGAATCTCCTCCCCGCCCTTTATTAATCCCTGCTACTTCGGCACGGACATCAGCTCAAAGGACAAGCTCATAGCCTGCCAGATGGATATTGAAGGCATACGCAAATTTATCGGTGCAGACACGCTTGGCTTTTTAAGCCTTGAGGGCTTGCACAAGGTCGCAGACAAATCAAACGTCAGCTTCTGCGATGCCTGCTTTACAGGCAATTACCCGATTGACGTTTCGGGTCCCAACTACGTTGACAAATTTGACTATAAAATCAAGAAATAAGGAGAGCTTAAGAATTATGGAAAACAGTTTTTCAAAAAGCTATAAGGATGCAGGCGTTGACGTAACCAAGGGTTACGAGGCTGTAAAACTTATGAAAAAGCACGTCGAGAGAACAAGAATCCCCGGCGTATTCGATGAAATCGGCGGTTTCGGCGGTATGTTTCTGCCCAACCTTACAGGTATCAAAGAGCCCGTCCTTGTTTCGGGCACAGACGGTGTAGGCACCAAGCTCAAGATTGCATTTATGATGGACATTCACAATACCGTCGGTATTGACTGTGTTGCAATGTGCGCAAACGACGTTGCATGCTCAGGCGCAAAGCCCCTTTTCTTCCTTGACTACATTTCCGTAGCAAAGAATATCCCCGAAAAGGTTGCTGACATCGTAAGCGGTATTGCAGACGGCTGTGTTCAGGCAGGCTGTGCACTCGTCGGCGGCGAAACAGCAGAAATGCCCGGCATCTACACAAACGACGAATACGACCTTGCAGGCTTCTGCGTAGGTCTTGCAGACAAGGCAGATATTGTCGACGGCAAGGACATCAAGCCCGGCGACGTACTTATCGGTGTTGAGTCCTCGGGTGTTCACTCCAACGGCTTCTCACTCGTAAGAAAGGCTTTCAACGTTTCTCCCGAAAGACTTTCAATTTACGTTGACGAGCTTGGCAAGACACTCGGCGAAGAGCTTATCACACCCACAAAGATTTACGTCAAGACAATCAACGCTATCAAGGAAACCTGTAAAATTCACGGTATTTCCCACATCACAGGCGGTGGCTTCTACGAGAACATTCCGAGAATGTTCAGCACAGAAGGTGTAAGAGCAAAGATTGAGAGAAAGGCTGTTCCCGTAAAGCCAATCTTCAACCTTCTTGCTGCTGAAGGTATCCCCGAAAGAGATATGTTCAACACCTTCAATATGGGTGTCGGTCTTTGTGTTGCAGTTTCTGCTGACAAGGCTGACGAGGCGGTAAGAGCAGTAAACGCTATCGGCGAAAAGGCACACATCATCGGTGAAATCGTTGCAGGCGACAAGGGTATTGATATATGCTAAATATTGTTGTACTTGTTTCGGGCGGCGGTACAAACCTGCAGGCGTTGCTTGACGCAAAGGCAGCAGGCAAAATCCCGAACGGGGAGTTTGTAAAGGTAATTTCCAGCAAGGGCGGCGTTTATGCCCTTGAAAGAGCCAAAAATTCGGGCGTAGCAACGGCAGTTATTGAACGCAAGGGCAAGACAGCAGAGGAGTTTGAAAACGCTCTGCTGGCCGAATTAGAGGCTTCAAAGGCAGACCTTATAGTTCTTGCAGGCTTTATGACCATACTCGGCGAAAAGGTAATTGAAAAATACCCCGAAAAAATCGTAAACGTTCACCCGGCGCTTATCCCCTCTTTCTGCGGCAAGGGCTTTTACGGACTCAAGGTTCACGAGGCGGCACTTGAATACGGCGTTAAGGTAAGCGGTGCAACGGTGCACTTTGTTAACGAAATTCCCGACGGCGGCAGAATAATCGCACAAAAGGCGGTTGAGGTGCTTGAGGGCGATACACCCGAAACACTCCAGAAAAGAATAATGGAACAGGCAGAGTGGAAGATACTGCCCGAGGCAGTTGCAAAACTCTGCGACGAAAGAATATAAACGGAGGAATTTAACAATGAAGAGAAGAGCACTCCTCAGCGTTTCCGACAAGACAGGAATCGTTGAATTTGCAAAGGAGCTCAACGAGCTCGGTTTTGAAATTATTTCCACAGGCGGCAC
>JAZOMP010000109.1:0-15941 GCA_045654045.1 Acutalibacteraceae bacterium | reverse complement strand
CAATACTTGTCAATGCTGAACAATCCATAAATGCAGCTGCAGGTATAGAAGTAAGATTCTTGCTCAACGTTACTGAAGTGAGAGCAGTACAACCACTGAATGCATATGAGCCTATAGTTGTAATGGTATCGGGCATTGTTACACTTTTAAGGAATTTGCAACCACTAAAGGCATAAGAATCAACTTCCATAATAGTGTATCCTGACAAATTGCTCGGTATAGTTACACTGTTTTCTGTGCCGATATATTTTTCAATTGTTACATAGTCATTAGAAATAGTATATTCAAACAAATTTTTATCATCTGTATAAGTATCGCTTGCTGCACTTGCGAAGAATGAGCCGATTGACGGCAGTTCCATACCGACAAAGCCTGCAAGCGGAGCTGAACCGATGGTCAGCACAACCGCAAGTGCTATGGCCAGCGTGCGTTTTAAAAGTTTACTTTTTGACATAATTAATTTCTCCCTTGGTTTTTTATTTGTAAATTTTATTTACATCTATTTGACAAAACAAACACCCTTTAGGTTCAATATTTTTTCAAATATATTGAACTTCTAATGTAAAAATATATGTTTTACCTCCTTCAGCTTCAACCCCTATGGTGTCACCTATGATATTAACAACAGTGTATCCCCTATCCAATCCAGAATCCCATATATAGTCTTCATCCAATATAGTACCTTCAGTAATATTTGTGATTGTGTACGATGTTACATTCTCTTCGCCTGTACTCATATCATTAATTTTTACTATCACCGTTGCTGTACCTGCTGTAGTTGGTGCTTGGGTTGTGGTAGGTTTTGTTGTCGTCGGCGCCTGGGTAGTAGTTGGTTTGGTTGTTGTGGTAGGTTTAGCGGTGGTCGTTGGTTTTGCCGTAGTTGTCGGCTTTGACGTTGTACTGCCGGAGTTCAGTCCGCCGCTCTGGTTTGTGGTCTGTTTGGCTGTTGTTGCCGCTGTGGTTTGTTTCGTTGTTGCGGATGTTGTTTGCCTTACAGTAGTGGTTACTTTGGCAGTTTGCTTTGCGGTAGTTGATGCAGGCTTTGTGATTGTTCCCGTTTGAGATATTGTCTGCTGTGAATCAGGCTGTTTGGTTGTCTTCTGTGTGTTCAAGCCTGAAGTAACCGTTATAACCGTTGTACCGTCCTTGGTAGAAACGGTTATTGTTGAGCCTTCAAATTCAAGCGTTGTTCCGGTGTTTTCTTCTGTAGCGATTACTGCCGGATTTTCCGTTGCGAATTCCGTCGATTCCTCGCTTATAACGGCGGTTGTCTGCTCCGAACGCTTATCGTGCACAACCTTTGCACCTACCGCTCCTCCACCGACCACTACTGCACCTGCAACTACAATTGCCACAACCTTTGCGGTTACTCCCGTTGCAGCTGCGGCACCCGTAGCTGTTGCGGCGGTTGCAGTAGTTGCCACTGTGGCGGCTGAAGCGGCTGTGGTTGCTGCTGTACCTGCCGCAGCGGTAGCCGTTGCCGCCGTAGCTGCCGATGCACCTGCGGCAACGGATGAAGTAGCGGCCTTGATAATAACTGAAGATGCGGCTTCCGAAACCTCCGTACCCTCTGCCATTCGCCTGAGCATCCAGACAAAGAACGGTATCGGTGCAACTCCTCTTACCTTGACACCCTTCTTTTCAAGTGCTTCTATGCTCTGCTTTATTTTGTCACGTGCGTGATAAAGCCTTGATTTGACTGTACCTTCCGATATTCCGAGTTCATCGGCAATTTCCGCCACACTCATATTCTGGAAATAGTGCATAAGCACACAAAGCTTTTTATCCTCGGGAAGCCCGTCAACCAGCGCTCTTATGAATTCACGTGTTTCGTTTGTGTCAAGCGAATCATCCGGCTTCACGTCAAGGCTGTCATCAACCTGAAAATCCATTACCGCCGCTTCATCGTCATCATCACGGAACAACATAGGCTTACTTTTCGTAACGTAGTTTTTGGCCGTGTTGGAAACGATCTGATTGAACCAGGCAACAAAATTTTCAGGATTTTCGAGCGTGTCCATTTTCTGCATAGCCTTTATCTAGCAATCCTGCAGAATATCAAACACATCGTCTTCGTTTTTTGCTATACGAAGCGCTATGAAATGAGCCTGCTTTTCAGTAAGCCGATAGAGCTTACCGAAAGCGTCGTTATCGCCCTGCTTGCTTTTTTCGACAAGCACAGCAATTTCCCGCTTATCCATATTCTTTCCCTCTTTTTTTATCGTTCTTCGGCGCAGAGCTTGCACTCTGCGCCTTACTGTCGTTTGTTAATCCGCTGTAATAACAAGGTCAGTGCCGGAATCGACCATAGCATAATCACTGCCGCCGGTATAAATGCTATATGTACCCGGCTTGAGTGTTTTGTTGATTGTCCAGACGTTCTGCTCCGTACCGTTTCTTATCTCTGCGTAGCTGTAATCCTTATCCGTATAAATTGTCATAGTGCCACCGGTTTCATCGTTAACAATTCTCAGCTTTTTCACGTCAGTTCCGGTTGTTATTCTGGCTTTGCCCTTTGTATAATCAGCGTCACCCACTTCAATGCCTTCAGGTGCAGATTCCGCAGACCAGTCTTTTGCGGATAGTCCGGTATCCAGGTAAAGCGTTTCCGTATGTCCGCAGCAACCGACATAGAGCTTATATTCAACACCCTGTTCTATTTCGGCATAATCTGTCTTTATATCTGTATAATAGTAATCATATGTCCGTAAGTCTATACGTGAGCCATCCGGTGCTATAAGATAAACGCCTTCAGCCCACTCTGTGTATTTTACGTAAACACGGTTCTTATCAACCCAGACATCGTATATATCGACTTCTGCAGGATTCACAAAGAATGATATAAATTCTTCTAAATCCACAAGAACAAACTTTCCGTTTCCTCCGCACAGGTAAATGCTATAGAGATAATAGCCCTCTGCATATTTTCGGGGAGTTGTTTGCCACGTTCTGGTTCCGTCTTCATTATCGGTAACGGTAATATTTCGTGACGTTTCGTAATAGGTTGTAACTTCTCCGTTCACCTCGTTTTCTAAACGAAGCTTTGTTACGTCGGACGTTGTGACAATTTTAATACTTATATCATTATGAATATCAGGATTTACCCACTCTTCTTCTCCGTGCTCAACCGTTGCACTCACAAAACGTTCCTGCGCTGTTTTTACTTCATACTCATAAACAAAGTTTTCGCTCCAGGCTTTGTACTTGATTCTGAATGTTGCAGTACCGTCGGCATTTGCGTGGGCAGGTACTGTCCATGTTTCAGTACCGTCGCCGTTATCTGCAATTGTTACGCCTGAATGTGTGCGGGTAAAGGTTGCCGTAGTGTTAGGATAGACAACCTGCATTTTGGCCGCACCTGCTGTAGCAACAATTTCAAAGGGTACGTTTCTGCTGTCAGCAAAAATCATATTCTGCTGCGTTGAAACAGAAACAATCTTCTGCTCAACAACGGGTTCCTGCTTGATTTCGTAAGTAGCGGATGCATATTCTGTTTCCCACGCGCTGCCGACTTTTGCTCTTGCTTCCACAGTGAGTGTATCATTGGTTTTGACGGGTACGGTCCACGTTTCTGTACCGTCGCCATTATCGATGATAGAAACTTTTTCGTGTGTTCTATGGAATGTAGCTGTTGTGCCGGGGTATTTAATCTGAAGCTTTGAAGTACCGGCAGCAGTTACGATATCAAAATTGTAGTAAACGCCTGTCTTGTACATATCTTGTGTTGCGGTAATTGCGGTAACGCTTGACTGTGCGCTCTGCTGTTCAACCGTTGCGCAAGGTGTCTGCTCCGTTGCGGCAAAAGCTGTAGGGGTAGCAATACTCGCTGTAAGTGCCGTTGTGAGAACCAACGCTGTGATAATTCTGAATTTCATTATTATTTTCCTCCGTTAAATGTTTTTGTGTTCTGATTAACCTTTTGTGTAGGTGTAGTAGTTTGTGTCGATTTCTTTTTCAGCTGCTGCTATAGCTTCTCCAGCGGTGTTATATTTACCCGAAATATTTTCCTTGGCAACGTACTTTATGTTACCCTCTGCATCCTCGTAGCAATTGCTCAGTTCGACTGCATAGTAATATTTTTCTGCAAACCAACCGGTAGACTCGTATTTATAAACCGCAAACACTTTATTGCTGTATTGAGCTTCATTGTTTTCTGAAACAGCATAGAAGCAATTAACAGGTGTTATGTACTCTCTATAATAATTACCAGCCTCATACGCATCGTAAATCCGCTCAATATTTGTTTTCAGCTGTGAAACAGTATCAAATGCCTCAAGCGTTTTAGCTTTGTACTCTTTTTTATTTGATGACAGGATCATGCCTTCTTTAAGACCGTTTGCGCTTGCGTTAACAGTAATCTTTTCATTGTCGCTGACTTCGTGATACTTAGAAAGAGTAAACATAATACTTGCTTTTTCAGTTTCTGTGAAATGGAGATAAATAGTGCTCATTCCATCGCTCTTTATGATGAAGTCATCTTTCTTTTCGTTAAGGTTTTCATCAATCTTTATTTTTGCGGTTGCAAAACCGGATACACCTTCGCATTCAATATCAACGTACTCAAACGGATCAAACACCGTTGCCTCTTCAAGACCCTCAACCTTAAGCTCTACCTTACCTGCTTCGAGCTTTACCTTAAATTCGTCCTTGAGCAGTTTTTCGCTTTCTTCGCTCCAGGTAAAAGTTACTTCTAGCTTATCGCCGTTGGAAATCTCTTCCTCTTTGTTGATTTCGTATTCGATAGAATCGAGTGCTTCTTCGAGAAGTTCAAGACGTTCCCAGCGGTCCTCGAAATCTTCATCGCTCATTTCGTCGATATCCTTATCGCCTTCTTCGCCGTAAAGAATAAATTCTTCTACTCCGTAAAAATCATACTCAACCTTTGCTGTAGCATAACCGTTGTAGCCATCAACTATGATTTTCGTGTAATCGGCAAGGTCTACTGTTTCTGTTCCGCCTGCAACAGCGGCAACGATAATAACAACTACCGCAGCAACAGCGGCAACTGCAATGATAAGGGGCTTGCTCATTTTCTTTGTGTTTGACATAATAATCTTTCTCCTCTCGTTTTTCGGGGTTTTTCTGCCCGTCTGACTGTTAGACAATTGAGATTGCCGTTCGGTTCAATCTTTTTCAAAATTATTTTGAAATTATTACGGACCGTGTTCTTTTGTACCGTCAGGTACGTCGTAAATGTAGTTTTCGTGTTCTTTTCGCCAGACAAGCAGAAGCCTGAGCAGCATATCGCTTTTTTCTTTGTCTATAACCGTATTTTCGTAGCCTTCCATAAGGGCTTTTCTTATGAGATTATCAATGGTAACCACCTCACTTGTCTTCGTTTTCATCTGTTAGACAAGTGAGGAATGAAGTTGGTTCAATAAAAACTTAAAAAATCTCAAAAGATTTTTATTGACCAATATAGCGGTCAATATTTTTGTTTATAATATCATAGAATAATGTTGTTTGCAACCGATATTGGTCAGAACGAGGTAGTAATAATGGAACAAAAAGTAAGACGTGACAGGAATATGGGCGACAACCTGCGCAAGCTCCGCATTGAGCACGGGTTTTCGCAGGAAAAGCTGTGCGCCCAATTACAGACTCACGGCTGTGATATAGGCAGAACGACTTACGCTAAATACGAAAACGGCGAGCTCAATATCCGCGCCAGCGTTCTTATCGAACTGAAAAAAATATATAATTGTTCATATGACGATTTTTTTGAGAATTTAGATATTAATATATAATCTGATACCATTTATATTTCAGGATTCCGGAGTAGCTTTCAGGCTGCTCCGGAAATTTTTTTGAAAAAATTTAAAAATTTATTGAACCGGATGTGTTTCGCATCTGTCTAACAGGTGCAAGGTCAAGAAAGAGTAAGATTCAACCGGCTTTCCCGCTTAGCCGAATAATCAGCTCCTCCACTTGCCCGAGCGCTTCGGCAGAACGGTTTTAATATTCTCTTCTCGTTTTTAATCCGCCGAAGCAAAAGCCCGTCCCTGCCGAGTCTCCACAGCAGGGGCGGGTAACAGAGAAGTTTCCATTGAAAATACATTTTATTTATGATAATATAGGCATATCGACCGCTATATTGGTCAATAAATTGTGCCTGTTGAATTTTAATAACTTAATTCGGAGTGAATTATTATGAAAAAGCTCATCAGCATCCTTCTTCCAATGTTTATAATCCTGACATCAGTACCGTTTTCCGTTCAAGCAAAAACAGATGATCTGGAAATCATTATCAATCCCGATATGTTGTCGGAAAAGAGCTATACGCCGATATATTCGAAAGTCGGAGATATAACTGTTATGTCTGAAAGGGATTCTCTGCCGTCCTCTTTCGATGCAAGAGACTACGGCTGGGTTACACCGCTGAAAAGGCAAACCTGGGGAACCTGCTGGAGCCATGCAAAATTAAGTGTTTTTGAAACTTATAATATTTCACAGGGGTTAGGTGATATTCACGCTGATTATTCGGAGGCTCATCTTGCTTGGTTTGCCAATACAAAATCAACAGACGTTAATAACCCTACCTATGGTGATGGGGTTACACTCAATTATAATCCCGACGATTATTTTGTTGAATACTATCCAAATGCTGATAAAATGGGTCCTTATTTAGTCGGCGCTTCTCACACCACTGCTATCGGAGCTCTCGCAAGATGGTCGGGTATAGCCGATGAATCTGATTTTTCTTCCGAAAAAGATGGTCTTGCAATTGATGAAGAACATAGATACAATACCGGCAGTGACTCTGTGATTAAATCCGCCGAATGGCTTACTAACATAACCGAGGTTAAAAACTGGGTTAAAAGCTACGGCTCGGCAACAATTTCTTTCTCATACGGAAATATAACAGACGGCCCCAATAACACAAATATCTCTTGGTCATATAAGGACGTATCGGAAAACACAGCATTTCACGAAGTTGCAATTATTGGCTGGGATGACCAATTCCCAACAAGAGAAAAGTATTCTATTTATCAAAGTTCTCCTGAACTTATGCCTCCGGCAGACGGTGCCTGGCTCTGTAAAGACAGTAACGGATATTATCTTTGGCTATCCTATTACGATGCAAGTATAATTGATATTGTCGGCTTCACGGCACAACCCGCAAATACGTACAGAGAAAACTATACATATAACGGAACGTGTGCTGTAATGCACGGTTTATTACAGGGCTCTGCCTCTGTCGCCAATGTCTTCAAAACCGATGAATATGAAATCCTGTCGGCCATATCAACCTATACAGTTAACGAAAATCAAAATATGAACATAAAGGTTTATACAAACTTAAATTCAAACTATACCAACCCGACACAAGGCACACTTGTTCTTAATTTCCCTGTTAATATTGCCAGAAAGGGTTACCACACAATTAAACTTCCGCAGGATATAAAATTAATTCCGGATACATATTTTTCTGTGGTTGTTGAGTATGAAGCGACAAACGGCACAACTCAAATCCCGGTAGAATATGACTATAATTACGGGAATGTAAATTTCACTTATTCAAGCAATAAAGGTGAAAGTTTTGTGTGCGAAAACAACACTTGGTCTTATAGCGAAGATAGAGGCGTTAAAAACATTTATGTCCAAGCATTTACAAACTGTGACCATCGACCCGAAATAACAACCGTTCCTGCTTCCTGCAAAGAATACGGTTATACACAAACCAAATGCACACAGTGTTCGGAAGTGTTTGAATTAACTGTTTTCCCCAAATTAGAACACAACTACAATTGTGTTATTGAAGCATTGCCTACAGCAACGGCTGACGGAAGCAAGAAGCAGGTTTGTACAAGCTGCGGCGATGAAACCGATTTACAGACATTACCTGCAACAGGCTTTGAAATAACCAACGGTATGATTATCGATTATACCAATAATACAATTTACGGATTGACTGCCGGAACAGACTCACTCGATGAATATACAAACTTTGTTGTTGACGGTTACGAATGGGTTTATGGGCCCGGGAGGAACGGTTTTGGTACCGGCTCAAAAGCAATATTGAAAAAGAACTCGAAAGCTATCTGTGAATACACCGTTATTATTTTCGGCGATGTTAATGGCGATAGCTGGTACGATGGAGAAGACGCGTTTCTTGTAAATCTGATTGTTAAGGGGATGCTTAACAGCGATGATGTTGACGAGGCGATGTGGACTGCTGCCGACTGTAATCACGACGGCGTAATTGATGAGGCGGATGTTGAACTTCTCTCTGGTGCGGGCCTGAAACTCAACAATGTTGATCAGTCTGCAACATCTACAGAGCTTATGTTGAATGCTGATTATATTGAATACATAATGCTTATCGACCAGTCAACAGATATGATTCCTACTGTTAATCCCGATGCTGATAATGCACAGCAGGACGCAACCTATACAAACACAAACCCCGAACAGCCCGCCGATGAAATCAATATCGGAGCAATACTCATAACCATATTCGATTTCATTAAAATGATATTTACATTTGTATTTTCATTCATAAATAAATGATTTTAAAGGAGTCTGCACTCGTGCAGGCTCCTTTTTCGTTAAAATTCAAGGTTTTTACATGCTAAGGTATTTCGTTATTTATATATTGCTTTAATTTCGCTATATCATCTTAAACATAATACCATCGGGATCCGTATTTTACCCAGCACCGGTGGTATTTTTTCATATACTATTCTGTTTTTCAGCAGCCGCAGTTTTTGTCAAACGACGGGTTGCAGGCATAGAAATTCTTGCTGTCGGGTTTATCGGTAGCAAACCGCAAACCTTCACCAAATCTCTGGAAGTGGACGACTTCTCTGGCGCGAAGGAATTTGATAACACCAGTAACGTCGGGGTCATCCGAAAGGCGGTGGATATTGTCGTAGGTCTTTCTCGCCTTCTGCTCTGCGGCAAGGTTTTCGTAAAGGTCTGCCAGCGTATCGCCTGTTGACTGGATTGTTGCCGCTGTCCACGGCATACCGCTCGCGGCTACAGGATAAACACCCGTTGTGTGGTCAACAAAGTATTTGTCAAAGCCCTGACGCTTGATTTCGTCAACAGTAAGATTCTTCGTCAGCTGGTAAAGCAAAGTGCCTACCATTTCAATGTGGGAAAGTTCTTCTGTACCGATATCCGTCAGCAGGCCTTTGAGCTCGCCCCAGGGCATTGCGTAGCGCTGGTTGAGATAGCGCATTGATGCACCGAGCTCACCGTCGGGGCCGCCAAGCTGGCTGACGATGACAGCCGCCAGTTTGGCGTTTGGGGTTTTGATATTTACAGGGTACTGTAATTTTTTCTCATACACAAACATCAGCAATCACACCCGCCTTTCTCCCACGGCCACGGGTCGCACAGCCACTCAACGCCGTGTGCATCAGCCGCTGTCAGCTTACCGCAGGCCGCCTCGTATTCCGCTCTGAGCATTGCCGCATTCTTCTGCAGCTTGTTGCAGACACCTACGGCATTAAGGTCACCGGGGTGAGTGTCGAGGTAGAGGTGCAAATCCCAGAGTGCAAAGTCTGCCGCCGCAAGTTTTTTACAAAGTTCTGCGTGGTTGGTGTTCATCTGGCACACCCTCTTTTAAATGGTTTGTTGAGCGCAACAAACAAAGTGCCCTCGCACAGTGCCTGTGCAGGCTCGTAGGCAGAGGTATCCGTCTGCATAGGCACGTATGCCATTGCTATTGCCCAATCGTCGGGGAAGGGCATAACAGCACGGTGAAACTGCATATCATTGCGCTTATTACACACTTCACACCCCATACGTACGGGCTCATTCATACGCATATACTTGTGCTCCTTTCATGTGTTGAGGCGCACTCGGAAAAAATCATGGTGCGCTACTCTTGTATATCCTATGTAAAATGGTATAATATTGTTAACGGAAGAATACAATAAGGAGTTGAAGAAAATGAAAGAGCTTATTTCGGCGGCACTTGAGGCAAGAAAATATTCATACTCACCCTATTCGGGTTACAGTGTCGGTGCGGCAATTCTTTGCAAAGACGGCAGTATTTTTACGGGCTGTAACATTGAAAATGCAAGCTACGGTGCAACAATGTGTGCTGAGCGAACGGCTCTTTTTACCGCAGTTACGGCAGGCTACAGAGATTTTGAGGCGATTGCAATAGTCGGCGGCAAAGCCAATGAAGCCGATCTGCCATACCCATGCGGAATCTGCAGGCAGGTATTGAGCGAATTCTGCGGCAAGGATTTTAAAGTTATTGTTGCAAAGAGTACGGACGATTTCAAAGAGCATACGCTCGGCGCTCTTCTGCCGTACAGCTTTTCTTTATGAGGTATTTACTATGAGAATTTACGATATTATCAAGAAAAAGCGTGACGGATTTGAGCTGACCAAAGAGGAGATTGAGTTTTTTGCCTTTGGCGCGGCAGACGGCTCAATTCCTGACTACCAGCTTACGGCTATGCTTATGGCTATATTTTTCAAGGGTATGTCCAAACGTGAAACGGCAGACCTTACGCTTGCTATGGCAAATTCAGGCGACACGGTTGACCTTTCTCCGCTTGACGGTATAACTGCCGACAAGCACTCGACAGGCGGTGTCGGCGACAAAACCACGCTTGTTGTTGCACCGATTGTTGCTTCCTGCGGTGTCAAGGTTGCAAAAATGAGCGGCAGGGGTTTAGGTCACACGGGCGGTACAGTTGACAAGCTGGAATCAATACCCGGATATAAAACAACACTTACGAGAGAAGAATTTTTCAGCGTTGTTGAAAAAAGCTCAATGAGCGTTATCGGTCAGTCGGGCAACCTTGCGCCTGCCGACAAAAAATTATATGCTCTGCGTGACGTCACGGCTACGGTTGACAGCATTCCGCTTATCGCTTCTTCCATAATGAGCAAAAAAATTGCCGCAGGTGCGGCGTGCATAGTGCTGGACATAAAAGTCGGCAGCGGCGCATTTATGAAAACACCTGAACTTGCGCAAAGCCTTGCCCGTGAGATGATTGATATCGGCACGGCTGTCGGCAGAAAGACTGCGGCGGTTATTTCAAATATGGATGTACCGCTTGGTATAAACGTCGGCAACAGCCTTGAGGTAATTGAAGCGATCGAAGCCCTCAAAGGCAACGGTCCTGCGGACCTGAAAGAGCTTTGCCTGACACTTGCTGCAAATATGTTCTTGCTTGCCGGCAAGGGTAACGAAGAGGAATGTATGAGCCTTGCCAGAGACGCACTTGAAAGCGGCAGAGCTTTTGAGACCTTCAGGGCTTGTGTTGAGGCACAGGGCGGCGACAACAGCTACCTTGATGATACGGACAAATTCCCGAAGGCGAAATTCACCTTTGATATCGTTGCGAACTGTAACGGATATATAACTAAAATGGATTCCGAGCGCATCGGAATTGCCGCGTGTATGCTCGGCGCAGGCAGAAAAACGGCAAATGACCAAATTGATTTTGCCGCAGGACTTAAAATCCTGAAAAAGACGGGAGACAAAGTATGTAAAGGTGATGTACTTGCCACACTTTATGCAAATGACGAAAATCTGTTCAAATCTGCGGCAGAGGAATATATGTCCGCCGTAGCGTTCGGAAATGAGGCTCCCGAGGTGCTTCCGATAATTATTTCAACTGTGAGGTAAGCTATGAAATACACAACCGCTTTATTCGACCTTGACGGCACTCTGCTCGACTTTGCCAGCGCCGAAAAGCAGGGCTTTTTTTCCGTAATGGAAAAGCACGGTATTCCTTGTGATATCAACGTTTATGAGCGTTATTCGGCAATAAACGACAGCCTGTGGAAGGCATTCGAAAGGAAAGAAACCACCAAGGAAGAAATTGCTACCAAAAGGTATGAAATACTGTTTGAAGAACTGAATATTACCGCCGATGCAGAGCAGGTTGGCAAGGATTACAAAGCAAAGCTCGCTGATATGGGAATACTCTATGACGGTGCGCTTGAACTGTGCGAAAGATTAATTTGTAAAGGCATCGAGCTTTACGCAGTTACCAACGGCACAGCTCACATTCAGGCTAAAAGAATGGCGGTAAGCGGACTTGACAAGGTTTTTATAAAGACCTTTGTTTCCGAAGAAGTAGGCTGCCAGAAGCCTGACAAAGAATATTTCGACTACGTTTTTGAAAACATTGAGGAAAAGGACAAGAGCAGAATTTTAATTATCGGCGACTCCCCTACCTCGGACATAAAGGGCGGAATAAACGCCGGGATTGACACCTGCTATTTTGCCGACAAACCTCACCCCGACATTAACCCGACCTATGTTGCAGGCAGTTATGAAGAGGTAGAAAAGATAATATTACAATAAAAAAGCAGCAGACGGTATTAATGAAAATACTGTCTGCTGAAATTATTATCAGGGATTAATCAAACAATGCTTTTATTTTATCCATATTCTTATTGGCAAGATCGTAGCCGTACCAATAAATTTTCTTTATTTTTTCTACGTCGCTTTCAAGGGAAGCTATCTGCACATCCTCACTCGGGCGAAGAACTACCGCCTTGCCCTCTCTTTCAAGCTGGTTGCAGAACTCAACTTCCTTATTATATCTTATATGTCTTGTCAGAAGCAGCTCCGCAACCTTGGGATATTTACGTCTGAGTAATGCGGCGGCAAGCTTATAGACCTTAGATTCCTCTTTTACGTATCCTTCGGTGCGGGTGAGTACAATCAGCAGCTTTTCGTGGCCGTCCTCAATTGCTTTTTTGGCGGGGATTGAATCAACCAGACCGCCGTCATAATACTGCTTACCGTTGTAAACTATCGGTGGAAAAACAATAGGAAGTGCACAGGTAGCTTCAAGAAGCAAAAAGCCTTCTTCCGTTTCCTTGTCACAGATATATTCCATTTCGCCCGTCTGCGCATTGGTGACACCGACCCATATTTCCGCAGGGTTTGCACGGAAGGTTTCGAAATCAAACAGATTGATTTCATTCGGCAGGGTTTCATAAATAAACTTTCTGCCGAAAAAAGAACGATCCTCGGTAAAAAGATTGCGCAAGCTGAAATAACGCTTATCGTGGCGGTATTCAACTATCATATCGAGGTTTCTTCCCTTTTGCTTGGAAATATAGGAAACGCTGTCGGAAATACCTGCCGAAACACCTACAAGGTAGGGAAAATGAACGTCGTTTTCAAGCAGGGCATCCATAACTCCGCAGGAGAAAAGCGGACGGAAGGTACCACCCTCAAGAACAAGACCGGGCATAAAATCAACTCCGTAGAAAATTTGTATAAGCTTATTTTACCATAAAAATTATATTATGTAAATTCCGTTATTGCAAAATTATATGATGATGGTATAATAAAAACATATATACAGTAACAGGCAGGTAACGCTATATGGAAACAATATTAAAAATTTTAAAGTATCCGTTCCGCTTTATTCCGCTTCTTATAGGCTTGATTACACTTGCTTCTTCGCTTATGGATGCCAATTTCGAAAGGCTTGATACGGAAATTCAAGAACAGGTTCAGCGCATAGAGGCTCTTGAAGCTGCCTACGCAAACGGCGAAATTGCCCCCGTTGACCGCAATGCATTTTTCAACGGCGATTTGCAGGCAGAGCTTGACGCAGGGCTTAAGTTCAACGAGCTTCGCTACACTGCAACACACAACAGCTACCAGACCGAGTCCGTGGACGTTTTAAAGCAGATTTACGGCAAGCTTTCCGAGCTCACCTTCGGGCTTGTTCCCGTAACCATGGCAGACTTTGTAAGCCCGACTCTGACCGACCAGCTAAACAGCGGTATTTACAGCTTTGAAACAGACATAGAGGTTTTTGACCGGAACGGCGATATTTCCTTTACCTGTATGCACAGCCCCTGCCTTGAAATGACAACCTCGTGCTACGATTTTGCCCTTGCAATGAAGGAAATTGCAATGTGGTCGGACAACAACCCCGGTCACCTGCCGATTACGGTAATCATTGAACCCAAGGCGCTTTTCATTCCTATGGAGGACATGAAGGCACTAAACCTTGACTACGCAAAAGAGCTTGATAAGACACTCCGCACCACCCTTGGCGACAAACTTTTCACACCCGACAATATGCTTCGCGAATACGAAAGCTTCGGCGAAATGAGACGGGCAGACGACTGGTGCAAGGTAGAGGATATGCTCGGCAAGGTACTTGTTCTTTTACACGATTGCAGCACAACACAAAGCTATATAGACCTTGACCCGACGTTCAGGACTCAGGCCATGTTCCCGATGCTCAGGGCAAACGACATTGACCGTGACTGTGCCTCATTCCTGCTAATCAACAAGCCCGAAGGCGAATTTGACGATATAAAGAAAGCACTCGACAGCAAATTTATAGTACGAACAAGAGTGGACGAATTTACAAGCATAAGTGAAAAGAGACGCGAAAAAGCGTTTGAAAGCGGCGCGCAGATAATGTCAACCGACTACCCCGTAAAGCAGGGGCTGACCGCAGAGGATTACGTTGTCTGCTTCGGCGATATGAAAACGGTAAGTAAATAACAAAAAAGAACAGCGTCTTGCAGTGATTTTCTACTTGCAAGACGCCGTTGATTTTTATTTTGAAAGTTTGATTGTTATATCGTGCTCGGGTACGTAGCAGCCGTCGTCAAAGTCTCTTGCTCTGAATTCGACCTTGTTGCTGTAAACCTCAACCATATAGCCGATACCGGGTCCGTTATAATCGCCGTCCTTGTTCTCAATGCAGATTGAGGGAAGGTTTACGGAGTGGAAGTTACCGACCTTCTGGTAGGTGTACTGACCGAAGCCTGTGTGCATATGACCTGTGATAAGAATTACGTTCTTGTACTTGTTGAGGATAGCCTTGATATCGTCGGACTGCTCACCGACAGAGCCTAACTTTTCGTTTTTGCCGCTGCCCCATGTGAGAGGAAGGCCGTGTGTGTCCTTAAGAATCTGGTGGAGAACAACGAATACGGGCTTTTTACCCGAAGCTTCCTTAAGGGTTTCGTCTAGCCATTCAAGCTGCTCGGGGCTGATATAGGCTTCTTCAAACTCGGTTTTATCGGTACCCATTACTATGAAGGTGTAGCCGTTGACCTCGTAGGAATAGCGCACCTTGTCAATTGAAAGGTCACTCTTTGCCTTGGCGTTAAGACCGTTTGTGAAATCGCAGAAGCGCTTTGTGCTCTGCTTGTAAAGGCGCAGTCTCATATCGTGGTTACCTGTTGCCATAATATAGTGGCTGACGGGTGCATCCTCAATATGGGAAGCAACGGTGTCGAACTCGCACTGAAGACCGTTTTCTGCGATATCGCCTGCGATAAGAAGCGCATCGATATCAACGGAAGAGTTGGCAATATCATCGCCGACGCCGCGGAAGATACGCTCGCGCTCAAACATATAGTTTGAAACCTGCGGGTCAGCAAGAGCGGCAAAGGTAAGCTTTACCGATTTGGAGTTGATAACGTCAATCGGGTCCTTGGTTGACGGAGCAACGTAGGGCGTGATTGCGTACATGATTGCAAGACATAAGCTGAAAAGTTTTGCGAACATTTTTGTTTATCCCCTTTTTATTTTATTTTAAAATAAACTAAAAATCAATATAGCATAAAATGAAACGGTTGTAAAGAAGATAATAGTTCAAATTTACTGTTGCGGCAAACTGTAATTCCCTGCCGCATCAACTGCCGTTACGGTATAGACGTCCTCTGCCGTGCCTGAAGCATCTGTTACACAAAGCGGATAGTCCCACTTATAGTTTTCAATTCTGGTCATAAACTCTCCGTTTTTGCACACCCTGTAGTACGCAATGCCGAAATTGTCTCCGGACTCAGCCCAGCTTACCGTAACACCGTTTTCGTCTGCAGTAACGTTAACTTCGGGTGCTGTCGGTGCCTGGGTTTCAAGCACGTAGCCGTTTTCAACATAGTCACGGTATGTTTCAATATACATGCTCTTTACGAGCGTAGGTGAAAAATAGTGAGAATACGAAAAAGTAATAATATTTTCACAGTAGCGT
>JAZOMP010000108.1:0-4302 GCA_045654045.1 Acutalibacteraceae bacterium | reverse complement strand
ACAGCTGTTGCTGACGTAACAAACTGCAAGCAGATCAAGCGCCTTATTCCCTATAAATAAGAAATAGGGTCGGCTCAAACTCAAGAATAATATTTGGAGGTAACTAATCATGGCTCGTATTAAGGGCGCAACTATGACTCGCAAGAGAAGAAATAAAGTTCTCAAGATGGCAAAGGGCTACTACGGCTCAAAGGCAAAGCTTTTCAAGACTGCCAAGCAGGCTGTTATGAAGTCCGGCCAGTATGCATACATCGGCCGTAAGCTCAAGAAGAGAGATTTCCGCCGTCTCTGGATTTCCCGTATTTCCGCTGCTGCAAAGGCAAACGGCATGAACTACTCAACACTTATCAATGGCCTCAAGAAGGCTGGCATCAACCTCAACAGAAAGATGCTTTCCGAAATCGCTATCTCTGACCCCGCAGCATTCACCGCAATCTGCGAAAAGGCAAAGGCAGCACTTTAATAATCAATAACTATGTCAAGCCCTCGGATATAACCGTGGGCTTGAGTTTTTGTTTGGTGATAAATATGCAGACTGTATTAACTGCCAAAAATAATGATAAAATAAAGCAAGCGGTGCGCCTGCGCGATAACGCAAAGGCAAGGCGTGAGGAGGAAATGTTCTTTCTTGAGGGCGCAAGGCTTTGCGCTGATGCCGCTCTGAGCGTGGAAACGGTGCGGCTTTTTTATACCGCAAAGGCAAAGGAAAAGTACGCTGCAGAGGTGAAAACGATTGCGGCAAAGGCTGAAGAGAGCTTTGAAATTTCCGAAGAAATTGCACAGAAATTATCCGATACCTTTTCACCGCAGGGCATATTTTGTGTGTGCAAAACTATTGACAAAAAACATTATATAGATAAAATATATAGTAGCGCAAAATTGGTTGCGCTCGAAAATATTCAGGACCCTGCCAATCTCGGCGCAATTATCCGTACTGCGGAGGCGTTGGGAATAGGCGGCGCAGTGCTTTGCGGCTGTTGCGACGTTTACAACCCGAAGGCACAAAGGGCGGCTATGGGCTCAATGCTGCGTATGCCGCTTGTTACCGTTTCCGATATGCCGGAGGCTATGAAGGATTTTGAGGGTAAGGGCTACGTAACCCTTGCCTCAACCCCGAGCGACGTTGCAGAGGACATCACGAAAACCGACCTTGGTGAAAAAACGGTCTGTGTTATCGGCAACGAGGGTAACGGCGTTGAAGAAGCCACTATGCAAGGTTGTATGCACCGTGTGCGTGTGCCTATGCGCGGCAGAGCAGAATCGCTCAACGCTTCAATGGCGGCGGCGATAATTATGTGGGAGCTGATGAGATGAGTTCCGCTTACAGCGAGGACGTTTACCGTATATGGCTTGCAGAGTGTCTGGGTGCAGGCTCGGACTATCTTACTGCCGTGACCGAATTCGGCGGTGCCCGTGCTTTTTATGAGGTAAGCGAAATAGAATGGCGAATGCTCGGTGTGTTCAGACCTACACAGATAGCACGGCTTTCAAAGCGTGATTTGTCCACCGCTGGCAGATCGGCACAGATATGTGCCGCAAATTCCTGGCATATAATACCTCAGGACAGTGCAGATTATCCTGTACATCTCGGTATGATAAAGGATGCTCCTGCCTTGCTTTACGCAAACGGCGATAAGGACTGTCTGAAGGAAAAGCTCTGCATTTCTATTGTCGGTGCAAGAGAGGCTTCTCTCTACGGAAAAGAGGTTGCCTTCCGTCTGGCGGCTTCACTTGTGCGTGCAGGCGTTACGGTTATCAGCGGCGGTGCGTTGGGCATTGATTCCGCTTCGCACGAGGGCGCAATAAGCGCCGGCGGCAAAACGATTGCCGTTATGGGCTGCGGTCTCGGTGCTTCCTACCTGCCGGAAAACGAGGCGCTCCGCAATTCCGTATCGAAAAACGGTGCAGTAATCAGCGAATACCTTCCGCTCTCAAAGCCCACAAGGGCAAGCTTCCCGATGAGAAACCGTATAATCAGCGGTATGTCGCTTATGACGGTTGTTGTCGAGGCGAGCGAAAGAAGCGGCTCACTCGGTACT
This sequence comes from Acutalibacteraceae bacterium, assembly GCA_045654045.1. Classification (GTDB taxonomy): domain Bacteria; phylum Bacillota; class Clostridia; order Oscillospirales; family Acutalibacteraceae; genus UBA8612. The sequence goes on along the minus strand of JAZOMP010000108.1, from coordinate 2,263 downwards.
GCAAGGCACGCTGTTTCACAGGGGCGTGACGTCGGTGCAGTACCTGGCGACGTAATAAGCTCGGCTTTCGTCGGGTCGAATTTTCTGCTTTCACAGGGCGCAAAACATATTGCCTCTGCGGCGGATGTTCTTGAAGATTACGTATATACTTATCCCGAGCTGATAAATCTCAGCAAGGTTGAGCGCACGCTTGAACGCAAGGCGGCTGAAGAGCCCGTCAAAAAGCGTGCACCCGATAATTTAACCCGGAGACAGGCGGATGTTTATGAGCTTTTCGGTAGTGAGCCGATGAGCTTCGACCTGCTTGTCACTAAAAGCGGACTTGATGCGCCTGCGCTTTCCCTGACCCTTACGGAGCTTGAACTCGAGGGGCTCATTACAGAATGCGCAGGCAACAGATACAAAATAGTTTGAAAAAGGAAGGACATACTTAAATGTCAAAGCTTGTTATTGTTGAGTCAATTTCAAAGGCAAAGGTAATCAAGGGCTTTCTCGGCGACGGTTATGAGGTTATGGCTTCCGTAGGTCACGTGCGTGACCTGCCTGCCTCAAAGCTGAGCGTTGATGTTAACAACGACTTTGCCCCCAAGTACGAAATAGTCAAGGGCAAGGAAAAGCTTGTCACAGAGCTTAAGAGCGCAGTCAAAAAGAGCGACGGCGTTCTTCTCGCAACTGACCCTGACCGTGAGGGTGAGGCTATCTCGTGGCACCTTGCAACCCTGCTTAATCTTGACCTCAAGAAAAAGAACAGAGTTACTTTCAACGAAATCACCCGTGCAGGTATCGAAAAGGGTATGTCTGCCCCCCGTGCGGTTGATATAGATATGGTAAACGCACAGCAGGCAAGACGTATTCTCGACAGACTTGTCGGTTATAAGCTCAGCCCGTTTGTCAGCCAGAAAATCCGCAGAGGTCTTTCCGCAGGCCGTGTTCAGTCAGTTGCGGTAAGACTTATTGTAGATAAAGAAAACGAAATCAACGCCTTTGTTCCCGAGGAATACTGGTCACTTGATGCACGCTTTACCTCCTCTGCACGCAGAATTTTCTCTGCCGCATTTGCAGGCGATGAAACAGGCAAGGTCAAGCTCACCAACGAGGAACAGACGAATTCCTATATTGCAAGGCTTGACGGTGCAACCTACACCGTCGGTACGGTAAAGAAGGGCACACGCAAAAAGAGCCCTGCACCGCCTTTTACTACCTCAACAATGCAGCAGGAGGCTTCGCGCCGCCTTAACTTCCAGTCACAGCGCACAATGAAGATTGCGCAGGAGCTTTACGAGGGTATCAACGTAAAGGGTCACGGCTCAATGGGTCTTATAACCTATATGAGAACGGACTCGCTTCGTATTTCTGACCAGGCAAGAGAGCAGGGTAACGAGTATATCAGAGCTGCATACGGCGACAAGTTCCTGCCCGAAAAGCCCCGTTACTTCAAGCAGCGTGCAAACGCTCAGGACGGTCACGAGGCCGTGCGTCCTACAAACCCTGCGCTCACACCTGCTATGGTTAAGGATAGCCTTACAATTGAGCAGTATAAGCTCTACAACCTTATCTGGCTTCGCTTTATGGCAAGCCTTATGGCAGACTGCGTACAGAACACCGTAAAGGCCGAAATTAAGGCACAGCGCGAGGGCGAAGAGCAGTACTGCATCTTCAACGCAACTGGCTACGAGGTCAAATTTGAGGGCTATACGGCACTCTACGAAGAGAGCACAGAGGATGAGGACGGTGAGAAGGACGGTAAGCTTCCCGAACTTAAGAGCGGTGAGGTGCTCAAGCTCAAGGAGCTTGTACCCGGAAAGCACTTTACTCAGCCCCCTGCAAGATATACCGAAGCTTCGCTGATCAAGGCTCTCGAAGAAAACGGCGTAGGCCGTCCGAGTACCTATGCAACGATAATCACAACGGTTATCAAGCGTGAATACGTAAAGCGCAGTGCAAAGCAGCTCGTTCCGACAGAGCTCGGCTTCGCAACCACAAATCTGCTCGGCGAGCGCTTCCCCAAGATTGTAAACGTAAAATTCACCGCCCAGATGGAGACCTTACTTGACGAGGTTGAAGAGGGTAAGGAAAATTATATTGATGTCCTGCGTGATTTCTACGGCGATTTCGAGAAAACTCTCGACAAGGCTAAGGCAGATATGCAGGGTGTCAAGATTGAACTTGAAGAGGATAAGACCGACATTCCCTGCGACAAGTGCGGTGCAATGATGGTTATCAAAACGGGCCGCTACGGCAAATTCCTTGCCTGCCCGAATTA